>JADFXG010000011.1:5000-119202 GCA_015233895.1 Nitrospirota bacterium
AACACAGTCTTACATCTTAATGTTGTTACCGTGTTTTTAATATCTGTAAACGGCACAGCTGTTGCCTTTAACCTGTTTATATCCGTATCAGCCGATATATAGTAATAAAAGTTTTTTATAGGATCGTTTGTTCCATGCCCTGAAAGCAGCACCATGACGACATCCTCATCGTTTATCTTGCTTTTATCCAGCCAATCAAAGCCATCCAAAATGTTTTCTTTTGTGGCTTCTTCATTTGGTATCCTATGGGCTATTACTTCTTTATAAAGTATGTCTTCTTGTTCTCTCATAACTTTTACAAAATCTTTGGCGTCTTTTTCTGCAAAACTTAGATTTCTGATTGCAGGGCTTTGATAGTCATTAATTCCAACAGAAAGAATAAAAAGTCTGGGTTTTTGAGGAATTGATGAGGCACTCTTAGCTGTGCCCTTAGATGTTCCTTTCCATTTAATAACCACAATAGCGGGTTCACTTGCAGAGTGTTTATTTTCTGCTACTAAGGCTATTGTACAATCCTCCTCAGGAATTTTTACTGCTATTTCATCCTCATTACTTTCTATGCCTTTATAGTTAAAGCTGGTCTTTATTTCCTGTTTAACGCCGTTAACTATAACCTTAAAAGCCGTAAGCGGAGCATCAGCCGGAGTTCGCACCTCATATTTGATCACAAGCTCAGTGTTGGCAGCCTCAGCTCCGGAGACAGGCGACAGGATTTTAACAACCGGCGGTAACGTTTTGGTTACTGACGCCGTTTGGGTTTTCAGGTTTGCCTCTTCATTTGCCTGTCTTATAGCCTCATCCTCATCAAGCGTATCGAGCACTTTTGATACTATATCCGGTCTATAATAGATATGGCTGAATTTTGATATAGAGTAGAAATCCGCCTCTTTGTCTTTGCCTCTGTTTACGTGCCAGCCGATTAACTCATCGCCGCCTACTGAGGCATCGTAATACCCAGTTGGCGTCCATAAAACCCATTTATTTCTATCTTTATCATTAAGCGGAAAAAACGCTAACAGTTCTTTCCCATCCCTTACTCTAAACCACCTAATCGTTCCGTCTGCAAAAGCCGCTACTGCTATTTTCCCATTTTGAGATACGTTTACGTTCCATGCTACACTGGGTACAGCTATATTCCACTTTTCTTTTCCGTTTTTATCAAAGAGTCTTAAAGCCCACTCTGAGGCAAGCAAAAAACCGCTGTCATCAGGCAATATCGCAAGGCTCCTCGATCTTTCATGCTGCTTTAGTTGTAAGGCTCTCTCATTTAGTTGTGGGTTATAATTATTAAGCCAGTCTGTAACATCTAATTTATCAGATTTCAAAATCGGTTTAAGCAGGTTATCTTTAAAATTGGAAACATCTAACAACTCTCTATCTTTAAGTGAAAAAACTTTAGGAGAGTTACCACCTTGTTCATACCAAAACCTAATAGTTTTTGTATCTTTTGATATTTGAAATTCCTCAGTATTTCCTCTATAGTCGGGTTTATCACCTTGCTTAAAAACAATTCGTTCATCCTTTTTATCAAATATTCCAAATGCCGGGTCTTGTGAACCAAAAACAATGCCATCATTTTTAAGTGGTACGATTTGCATTATGGTACTAACTGAAGCTGAAAGGTCTTTGTATTGTCCTTTTCCACCATTTGACCATTTTCTGATAAAACATTGCCCATTGACAGATGCTTTTCCACCGGCATAGAGGTAGTTACCGTCAAGTGAAAAAGAAACTATGGAGAAATCACCGTTAGCATCGGATGTATCAGGTGAGTATTGATAAGAAAGGTCACTGCCGGATAGTATTTCCACTTTGTTCTTACCAATAATCCCAACCGCTATATTTGAGCCATTGGGCGAAAAAGCCACTGAGAATGGTAAGCTGCCTCCCTGTGGTTTTTCCTTTTTGATTAGTTTAAACTCTCTGTCATAAAGCCGGATGTATCCATCATCAGATGAAGTAACAAGCCTGCCTTCTTTGTCGAAATCAGCGCCGTAACTACTATCGCCATAATCAGTGTCTGAAGCTACTTGTGAGTAACCATCTGTTTCATAAATCCGAATGCCGTTAGCTCCTCCCAATGTTGCAGCAAGAAACCTACCATCTTTAGAATATGAAAGATGTTGTATAACATTAGGCAGCCATGTAATCCGCTTTATTAGTTTTCCGCTCTGCCTGTCAAATATGTATATTGAAGCAGATTTATCCCATTCGTAACCTGTCCACCCGCCGCTGGCAATCGTCTCTCCGTCAGGAGATATGGCAACCGCATAGATTTTTCCCTCTTTGCCCTCACCGATGGGAACTCTGAGGGTTTGTAGAAGCCTTATCGAGGAAAGATCACGAATATCCCACACTTTTATAGTTTTGTCTTCTGAGCCAGTAACAAGATATTTATTTTCGGAATCAACACCAATTCTTCCAATTGGCGCCGTGTGCATTTCAGTATTTAAACGAAGGATTGGCTCAGAGGGCGGCTCTTTAGGCATGGGACTCCTTATTTGGTGCTTTCATCATTTACAAACTCTTTCCCAAAAACGCCTTTAATTCATCCATTGAACCTGCCAGTTTTATAAGATTTTTGAACTCCTCTAATTTGTCAACAGTGTTTAGAGCTTTGACCATATTCATTAACTCCAGTCCTGTTAAGCCAAATTTGATTTCAAGCATACCTTCAATGCCTTCAAGCAACCCTATACGCTCACCCTCAAGTAACCCTTCCTCCTTACCATCCAGATAAAGTTCATCTGTACTGATATCAATAGTTACCGGCATTTTCTTAACCTCCCTTTTAACGGATTTTGTTAAACCTCTTAGTCTTGACAGGGTTAATAATTCTAAAATATAGTTCCGTCTGTCTTCAACTGGTAATTCATATAATTTAGCAATAATTCCCCTTATTGTTCCATCGGCATCGTCTGTTTTACATAGTATTGCCAAAATATTATCGGCAGGGTCATCACTTTCAAGTAACTCTCTGCAGTCAATATCCCTGATGTCTATTATCCTGTAAGTGAAATGTAAACCAGGCATTTTAATTTCGTTTTTCATGTTCAGTTTTCCATCACCGACATAAAGAACTAATTGTTGGACAGATTTTCTAAAATTGCAGTATATCAGATATAAATATTCCAACTCCCTGCAATCCATATTCCGGTCATTTTGCGCCTGCATCTCCATGTGGAATAGTGAATCATCGGGAAGCTCAACCAGCAAATCCGGCTGTCTGTATTTAATCTCAGGAAATTGCACGTCCAGAAATTTTGCCGTTTCAAATCCAGTCATTATCTTCATAAATTTTCGCGGCAGTTTTTTCAAAATACTCTTTAATGTAATATCAAAGTATTGTGGCATATAAAATTCCTCTCCTTAAGTTTATGATAACATACACAAATTTATTTTGGTATAGACTCACAAAAAATGTTATAATCGCACATATTATCGTGGATAAAGCAAAACACATAAGATTTGCACTGGTTGGCTGCGGTGCGATAGCAAATAAGCACGTTACCGCCATAGGGCGGCTTGAAAACGCTTCAATTTGCGGAGCATGCGATATTGACCCAAAGGCTGCTCAGGCATTTCAACAAAAATATGGAATTCCGGCATACACCGACGCTCAGATAATGATAGAAGAGACCGGCCCTCACGTTTTAAATATCCTTACACCATCGGGGCTTCACGGCGACAACATCATGGAGCTTATGAAGTTTAACCGCCACTTTGTTGTGGAAAAACCGTTTGCTCTCACCCTCTCTCAGATAGACAAGATCCTTGAAGAGTGTGATAAAAGAAGGATTAAGATTTTTGTAATCAAACAGAACCGTTTTAATCCCCCCATTGTAAAACTCAAAGAGGCGCTTGATAAGGGCAGATTTGGGAAACTTGTGCTGGCCACAGTGCGGGTCAGATGGCGGCGGGATAATAAATACTACAAGGAAAAACCGTGGCGCGGCACATGGGCTTATGACGGTGGTGTGCTCACGAATCAGGCAAGCCACCATATTGATATGCTGATTTGGCTTATGGGGGCTGTTGAGAGCGTTATGGCAAAAACTGCCACGCATCTTGCCGATATTGAGGCTGATGATACCGGAGTAGCCATACTGAAATTTAAAAACGGTGCGCTTGGCGTTATAGAGGCTACAACGGCGGCACGTCCTAAAGACCTTGAGGGCTCAGTCAGTGTGCTTGGCCAAAAGGGTACGGTGGTAGTCGGCGGGTTTTTCATGAATGAGCTGCAAACGTGGGAGTTTGAGGACAGGGATGAGCAAATGGACGACGATATCTGGGAAAATTACTCAAAAGTACCTGCCGAACCAGCATGGAATCACTCGGAGTTTTTCAAAGATGTTATTGAGAGTCTGATTTATGACAAGCAGGGGCTTGTTGGAGGCATAGAGGGCCGGAAATCAGTGGAGTTAATCCATGCAATGTATGAATCCGTTGAAACACAAAAGGAGGTATTCTTGTCTTTCATTCCAAAAAGGTGCCGTTTAGGAGTAATAAAATGATAAGCAGCACGGCTATAATATATCCAAATGTGATACTTGGTGAAAATTGCACGATTGAGGATTTTGTCGTAATAGGGGCTGTGCCCGTAGGTTATGACGATGAGCCGCTTCAGACCATAATTGGAGACAATGCGGTGATTCGCTCTCACACGGTAATTTATGCCGGAAACACGATAGGCAACAATTTTCATACCGGCAATAAGGCAAACATCAGGGAGTTAAACCTAATTGGCCATAACGTAAGCATTGGGACTCTTACGGTGGTAGAGCACCATGTGTCAATTGGAAGCTTCGTAAGGATTCACTCTCAATCCTTTATCCCGGAATTCACAATTGTTGAAACCAGGGCATGGATAGGGCCTAACGTGGTTTTAACCAACTCAAGATATCCTAATTCCCCGGGCGCTAAGGAAAGGTTAAGCGGTGTGTGTATAAAAGAGGAGGCAATTGTCGGGGCAAATGTAACTATTCTTCCTTGTGTGGTCGTTGGGAAAAAAGCTCTTATCGGGGCAGGGTCTGTAGTTGTAAAAAGTGTCCCTGACGGGGCTGTAGTAACAGGCAATCCGGCAAAGGTGCTTAAAAGTATTAGTAAGCTTCCCTATCGTTTTTAGTAGATTTAGCTTAACGCTTACGATTTCGGATATCAGCTTATATTGACAACACCGTTAGTTTAGAGCTATCTTAGTATAATGAATGTGGGTACGATTGAAAAAGATTTAGACTTAACGGAAATCATAAACGGCGAGGAAATCATGGGGCCTAGTCCATTTACGAGACATCAGAGAATTGTTTTTAATTTGGCAGATATTTTGCGTCATTATGTTAAAAAGAATAATTTAGGGGAGGTATGTTTATCTCCACTTGACGTAATCTTTGAAGAAGGGATTAACAGGCTTCAACCCGATATATTGTTTATCAAAAAAGAAAACATGTTTATCATCCAGGATTGGATAAGAGGCGTACCGGATATGGTTTGTGAGATAATATCTTCAGGTAGTTATGAGATGGATACTGAAATAAAGAAGGCAATATACGAGAAGTACAGAGTACCTGAGTACTGGATAGTTATGCCGGAACCTCAAACGATTGAGATATTAACCATCGTAGGTGATAAGTATAAACTACACTCAGTTGCAGCAATTGAGGGTTTTATCACATCTAAAGTCATAGAAGGGCTTCAGGTTAACGTAAACGATATTTTTGAATAACCCCCTCAGGATTAATTGTTAATCCCTGATAATTCCTCTCTGAAGTTCTTTTTACAGCATAAAACCGGATAAATCACATCTCTTTGTAAAACCTTAAGGTATAGCATAAACAACAATGTTAAGAATTATAGAAATAACGCCGATAAACAAGTAAAGGAATCATTTTGTAACCGTATTAATATTCAATATACAGGAGGTTAGTTTATGGGCTATACGATAGCAAAGTTTTTAGGCATGAAGACCAGAGAGTTAGAGGAACTTATGCCTGCTGAAAAGTTGGATATGTTAGTGTCTATGATGAAAAGATGGGCTGCTAAATTGTATGAACCTTTTGACGGTGATATTAGTCAGGAAAAAATTGGAAATCATATCGAATGGATATACTCTACAAGCAACTATCAGCGCCCGAGGATTGTTTATACATATAACCCGGAGCTCTATAAGTCTTTAGTAGCAGAAATAATCATCAATAAAAGAGATACGCCTGTTGAGATTAACATGAAAAAATATTTAACAAAAATGGTCAAACCACCGATTTGGCTTACAGTTAATACCGTCAGTAAAATAGACTATATCGAGAGTTTTCAAACCTCGTTTAAAAATATAATAACAAGGCTACCGTTTACTAATAGTGAAGAGTTTATGCGTTTTGTTTCATCCGGCGATACCCGGCCTGTTTCACTCTTCAACAGTATTAAGAGTGTTGACGATGCTGTTGTGTTAAGCTTTCTACGTTTTGCTCAGTTAGACCATATGTTTAATGGCAGTGGATTGTGGGCTGATAGTGCATGGTTCTTTCTGTTTGATTACATTTCATCAATAGGTGTCCGTAAAAATGAATTAATCGATATGTACAGTGATTTTCTGCAGTCCGGTGTCTTTGCATCAATGTTTTTTGAAAATCATTGTGTTATTCTTATACAACCAAAAATTATGAAAATGATCGCAAATAACAAGTTTCATTGTGATGGTGGTGCAGCAATTGAGTGGAGAGACGGACTTAAGACATATTTACTTCACAATTTGCTGGTACCTGAGCATTTTGCTTTAACCCCTAACCGTAAACTGGAACCTTCACTGATATTGACTGAAAGAAATGAGGAAATGCTCAGAGAAATACTGAGAAAGATAGGTATAAAGCAGGCAATATGCCATCTTAGTGGTGTGGTGATTGATAAATATCATGACTATGAACTTAAAGAGCTTAATCTTAAAGAAATAAGTTTAGCGGAAAGTTACTTAAAAAATCTGTCAATAGACACGTACCAGGGTATGGAGTGTGATGCGGTTGGCATACAAGAGCGTTATGTAGCTGATTAAGGACAGAGATGCCACAAACAGAACTAAGACGCCGTGTAAAACAGCGGCTTAATCGTTTATTTCTAAGAGTCAGGGATTTTTTTCTGCCAACCTCCACAAATAAGAAACTCGAAATTACAAATAGATTTGTCACCATTAAACCAAATAACAACGCCGCTTTCAAACAAATAAGTTACACTCTTAAGCATAAATTTAACACACTTGCTTCAGGCTGGACAGAGGCCAGTTACGGCACAAGGTGCAAAGGGCTTCACGGTAACCGTTACAACTCAGGTAAACAGGTTAAAACGGACATAAACGGCATGTGGTTATTAAGACAGGTTAACATTCCTAACTTTTTCAGATCTAAACGGCTTTGGATGCTTATAGACGGTACATACACTCCGATAGACTGGCAACTGGATTTTAAATCTGGGTTTAGATGGTCTGAACGCAAGTGGTATAACAGCCTGAGAACTTCAAACAAGCCCGGAGTTGATATAAAAGTCCCATGGGAACTTGCCCGTTTTCAACATCTGCCTCCGCTTGCACTTGCTTGTTTTACAAACGGTGCGGCAGAGTTTAGCCATAAGCGATTGGCTGCTGAGTTTCAAAATCAGGTGTTGGATTTTGCAGCGGTAAATCCACCCCGTTTTGGCGTCAACTGGCGATGTGGTATGGATGCGGCAATTCGGGCAGCTAACCTGCTCTTAACGTATGATTTATTCTCCCTTGCCGGAATTTTGTTTGGAGAGGGTTTCAATAAAGCTTTTGGCCAATTGATATATGGCCACGGAGTCCATATCATAAATAATCTATCCTGGTCTCAAAACTTAAGAGGCAACCATTACCTTGCTGAAATAACCGGCCTGCTGTTTATCTCAGCGTATTTGCCACCCAGTGATGAGACAGACTGTTGGTTCGCTTTTTCAGTTTGTGAACTGATAAAAGAGGTCGAATTTCAATTTAACACTGACGGCACTCATTTTGAGTCATCCACAGCCTATCACTGCCTGTGCACAGAGCTGGTGCTTTATGCAACTGCCCTTGTTCTTGGGATTTGTACGACTGAGCGAATTAACTCGCTAAAAAATTATAACCACAAACTCCACAGAGTGTATCCGAGGCTTTTGCCGTCCCCAGTCAAACTCTATCCGATGAAACCATCTGGTTTGTTTACACCCTTTCCGCCAGCTTACTTTACAAAACTCTACAAAATGGGCGCATTTATAACAGATATTTTAAAGCCTGACGGCGTAGGAAAAATTCCTCAAATAGGAGACAATGACAGCGGGAGGCTCTTTAAACTTTCAACCAAATTTAAGACCTTGAGCATGGATGAGGCAGTTAAAACATATAAAAACCTTGAGGGTTTTAATGCGGATTATGACGGCGGAACCTTTCTTGATGAGGAAAGCCCGGATTATAGCGGAGTGGTTTCTGCTTTTAAGGGACTGTTTGAGCCTGCTAAAACTGATAACACAGAGGCCATTTTAATCAGAAACTATTCAGGGGGAGTTGTTATACCAAATGATATGAACATTTCGAGTTCACTGCCAAAAGAATACGGTACATCAGCTGATTTACAAAAGTTAATTAATGAATTTAACAAAACTGATGACACTCACAAAGACAGAGTTCTCATACCGGTTAAGAATTCAGATGTTTTGAAGCGTTTAACTTTAAGAGCGTATCCTGATTTTGGCCTGTATATTTTCAAAGCGGATGGATTATATTTGGCGGTAAGATGTGGCAGTGTTGACAGCAGGTATAACGGAGCACATGCCCATAACGATCAGTTATCGGTAGAGTTAAGTGTTGAAGAGGTGGAAATATTCCGTGATCCTGGAGGTTACTTATACACGCCTGAGCCGCAGCTGAGGAACCGGTTCAGAAGTGTGTCATCACATTTTGCTCCTCAATTACAATCGAAGAAAGAGCCTGGGGATTTATCGCAAGGTCTTTTTGAGTTAAGAGACAGAAGCCGTTCAGAGTGTATTTATTTTGGCACACTAGGTTTTGCCGGAGTTCACTATGGATTTGGAGCAGCCATATACAGAGTGGTTAAATTTGGCCAGGGAGAAATTGAGATTTTGGATTTTTATAAGGGCACTGAGCCAATAAGAAAGTTTTCATCAGAGAACATCGGCAATTACGATTATTCAAAGGGTTATGGGATTTTGCAGTAAAAGAAATGACTAATACAATAAAATCAACAAGTGGTTCAATTTTTTTTATAAATCGCCTCCCAACGAGGAAGGTTTCTTTCCCAACTACTCAAATCCCACATTATGGGGCGGTTTAGAAGGCATAGCTCTTTCAGTTGGCTTTTGTTTTCGTAAGCGTATATGATTTTTTCTGCAACTTCTGATACCGAATTAACCTCAAGGAAGAAAACCCCCCTGTCTTTTAGAAACTTATACGGCAGCCATGAGCCGTTAATCACAATGCCTCCGCCATACAGGTGTTCCTGCATTGCGGCAGAAAATGAATCTGTAACTTGCACATGCACCATTACATCTGCCGCTGTCCTTAATGCCGCCAACTCCTCGCCGTATATCATATTGTCTATTATTTTATATCGCAGGCCGCAGTCTTTAACGGTTGTCTTTACGCGCTCGATATAGTTTATGTCTGTTCCATTATGAACAGGGAATACAATGTAAGTATCAGCGGGAAGCGTGCTCATGCTTTCTTTTATGGCTAAGGCCATTTTCTCATGCTGCTGTTCCACCACTCCGTTATGGCCAAAGGCAACAATAAAGGCATCGAGGGGAAGCTCTAATCTACTGCGGCAATACAGAGCTGCATCTTCTCTGTTTTGCAATTGTTTTATATCAGAAATTGTAGTCAATCCAAATCTGAGAATTTCGGACTTGCTTAAATACCTGCCATCATAGTGCCGGATAAAATCATCACGCACTACCTCGTTATTGAAAGTTATAGTGTCTGCGCGTTTATAAATTCTCTCCTGGAGTTTTCTTCTGTAATTGTTTGCCTTGTGAAAGTCCCACCCCCAGATACTGACAATGAGTGTATGTGCAATTTTGGATAACTCCTCAGGGAAAAATGCGCTGTATAGTGGTTCATTATAATGCACGTGGCATATATCATACTTACCTGCTAATTTTTTAAGAAATGATTTTGCAGCTAAGAGGGTTGAGAGCCCCTTTAGTTTCTTTATACCCCATGTGACTTTTTTAACTGTTTCGTGTTTAAAAACAGAAACATCTCCGACAGCTGTTGAATAAATGGCATCAAAAACGTCAAGAACATCCACATCATGCCCCGCCTCTGTCAGCACTCGCCGTGTGTCCACAATGTAGAGGCTTAGCCGTGGGGCGATAAACAGTATCTTCAAGTTTTAACTCTCTCCCTGCTATAGCTGAATAATAGTAAAAATCCTTTGTCCTCTTGTTAGCCTTATGGCGGACTGATAATAATCTTATCAGTGCAGGGATGTCAACAGTGATATTTCAGATATAACAAATCAGAGTTTCTTTGATTTATTCTGAGCATTTATAATTTGATTAAAAAAAATAATTTGTTGTATAATGCTGCTGTCGTAAAAGGAGTAGGCGAAATAGAAAATTAGGGAGGAGCGCAAACGATGTACAAGAAATGGTCTATAACGACTAAAACACTGGTGCCGATACTTGTTTTTACAACTCTTGGTGTTATCTTTAACATTTTTTTTGCTGTAAACTTATCCAAAAGTATGATAATTGATGAGATTAAAGACGGAGCAATAAGAGGGTACAGAGAGACGGTCATAAACAGTCTTACGGCTATGATGGTAACCGGATCAGTAACTACTTCGAAAAAACCTTTTTTAGATCAAATGAAAACCTTAATTGATTTAAAAGTAATAAGGACCGAATCTGTTGATAAGAATTTTGGAACTAATCCGGATGATGATCATGCTACCGATGATATCGAAAAACAGGTGATAAGTACTGGAAAGGAGGTAGTAGTCATAAACGGTGATTACTTAAGGGGAGTTTACCCATACATAGCCCAAAAGAATTATATGGGGAGAAACTGCCTTGGTTGCCACAGCGTAGCCGAGGGTACGGTTATAGGAGCAATCAGTATAAAGGTGCCACTGGCAGAAAAAATGGCGAAATTAAGGCGTCTTGAACTCGTATTTATTCTGTTTGGTTTACTTTTATTAGTTGGTATATCTGTAATATTTATAGTTATCTTTAAGAAGACTCACAAACCGTTAAAAGATTTGACTTGTGTTTTTGACCGAATAGCCGATGGTGATATAGAATGCACTTTTGATTATGAGTCAAAAGACGAAATAGGAAGGCTTTCTGAAGGATTTAACAAGATGACAGCAAAGCTAAGGGAGATAGTGTACAGTCTGCAAAGTTTAGCGCACTCTGTGTCAGAGGCATGCAACGGTCTGAACACTACGTCAAGCAAAATGTCTGTTGACACAATTACTCAGGCAGAAAAAACTACTCAGTTAGCCACTGCTGTAGAGGAAATGTCTCAGACTATTATTGATATAGCGAGGAATTCATCAACAATCGCATCCTCTGCCACATCAACCATGGCTGTGGCAAAAGACGGTTCAAGTGTGGTGGATAAGACCAAAGATGAGGTAAATAAAATAGAAGTTACAGTTAGAGAATCTGCCACGATGATAGAGTCATTGGGGCGTCGCTCAAGCCAGATAGGGGAAATAGTAAATGTCATAAATGACATAGCGGATCAGACAAATCTTCTGGCTTTAAACGCAGCAATAGAAGCGGCACGGGCTGGAGAGCAGGGGCGTGGGTTTGCCGTGGTTGCAGATGAAGTAAGAAAGTTGGCAGAAAAGACCGGTAAGGCCACAACTGAAATAAGTGAAATGATTCGCACTATTCAGAGTGAAACCGGAAAAGCAATATCATCAATGAAAGAAAGTCTGGTCAGAGTAGAAGCCGGTGTGGATTACTCCACAAAGGCAGGTGATTCCCTTAACTCAATAGTGCATAGCGTAACCGAGCTGCAATCTATGGTTCAGAGTATCGCATCGGCTACCGAGCAGATGTCCTCCGTCTCAGGGCAGGTTACAGAGGATATAGACGATATCGCCAAAAACTCAAAAGAGACCTCCGTTTGCTCAGACATTATTGCAAGTGCATCTTCTCAGCTTGTGACTGTTTCTGAAAACCTAAGGAAAATAGTGTCTCAGTTTAAAAGCTCTGGCGGGGTTTATCCTGCCGCCCCTGGGCACAAACATGACAATCAACTATCTCTGATAAGTTGATTTCATTAGAATAGATGATAAGGCAGCCGGAGCTACTATTTAATCCTCTGTTTATTAATATTTAACCACTATAATAAGTTTGATTAAAAAAAAATAATTTGTTGTATAATACGACAGGGTGTGGAAGTGGTAGGCAGATTGGGAAATATAATGTTGTGATTTTAAGTGAAACGGAGGGATATCAATAATGTTTAAGAACTGGTCTATAACTTCAAAAACACTGGTACCGATACTAGTCTTTACAACTATTGGGGTGATATTGAACATTTTTTTTGCAGTAACCCTATCCAAAGATATGATAATTGATGAGATTAAAAACGGAGCAATAAAAGGCTACAGGGAGACCGTGTTAAACAGCCTTACGACAATGATGCTGACAGGGTCAATAAGTACTTCAAAGAAGCTCTTTTTAGATCAAATGAAAACCTTAATAGACTTAAAAGTAATAAGAACCGAATCTGTTGATAAGAATTTTGGAACTAATCCTGATGATGATCATGCTACCGATGATATCGAAAAACAGGTGATAAGTACCGGTAAGGATGTAGTAGTCATAAATGGTGATTACTTAAGAGGAGTTTATCCATACATTGCCCAAAAGGATTTTATGGGTAAAAATTGTCTTGAATGCCATACCGTAACAGAGGGCACTGTTTTGGGAGCAATCAGCATAAAGGTGCCGCTTGCTGAGAAAATGGCAAAACTAAAACGTCTTGAACTCATATTTACTCTTGTTGGTTTTCTTTTATTAGTTGGTATATCCGTGCTATTTATAGCTATCTTTAGGAAAACACACAAACCATTGAAAGATTTGAGCGATTCTTTTGAACGTATGGCCGATGGTGATATTGACTGCAGCTTTGATTACCATGCAAAGGATGAGATAGGAAAGCTTTCTGAGGGATTTAACAAGATGACCGCTAACCTGAGGGAGATAGTGTACAGTTTGAAAAGTTTAGCTGACTCAGTCTCAGGGGCGTGTGACGGTCTGAATACAACTTCGAGCAAAATCTCTGTTGACACGATTAGTCAGGCAGAGAAGACAACCCAGGTAGCAACTGCAGTAGAAGAAATGACTCAAACCATTGTTGACATTGCAAAGAATGCATCAACAATCGCATCCTCTGCCACATCAACCATGGCTGTGGCAAAAGACGGTTCAAGTGTGGTGGATAAGACAAGAGATGAGGTAAAGCAAATAAAAGTTACAGTTAGAGACTCCGCCACGATGATAGAGTCACTGGGGCATCGTTCAAGTCAGATAGGGGAAATAGTAAATGTCATAAATGATATAGCGGATCAGACAAATCTTCTGGCTTTAAACGCTGCAATAGAAGCGGCACGGGCCGGGGAGCAGGGGCGGGGGTTTGCCGTGGTAGCCGATGAGGTAAGAAAGTTGGCAGAAAAGACCGGTAAGGCCACAACCGAAATAAGTGAAATGATTATGGCTATTCAGAGTGAAACCGGAAAAGCAATATCATCAATGAAGGAAAGTCTGGTCAGAGTAGAAGCCGGTGTGGATTACTCCTCAAAGGCAGGTGATTCCCTTAACTCAATAGTGCATAGTGTAACCGAGCTGCAATCTATGGTTCAGAGTATCGCATCAGCTACCGAGCAGATGTCCTCCGTTTCCTCGCAGATTGCAGAAGACACGGACACTCTTGCTAAAACCTCAAGAGAGACCTCCGTTTGCTCAGACGTAGTTTCAAGAGCAGCAGCTCAGCTTGTGAGCGTATCTTCGCATCTGAGAAAAATAGCGTCACAGTTTAAAACATCCGGCGAGCCTAATTCGCTAAGTGGTGGAGACAAACACGGCAAGCAGTTGACTCTGCAGAGGTGATTATGGGAAGCAGAGATTATATTCTTTGGGCAGCTATTTTATAATTAATTATTCTTATTGATGATTGAAGAGACAAAGAAAATTGCCAAAGCAATGAGGACAATAGCTCCTCCGCTTGCTATATCAAGGTAGTAAGAGGCATAGAGCCCCACAATAACTGAGACAAGGGATACTACAATGGAAATCCCCATTGTCTGTTTAAAACTGCGTGAGAACTGCATGGCTGAAAGCACAGGTACAACCATCAGAGCTCCGATAAGCAGTATCCCGACTATTCTTGTTGCAACAGTAATAGCAATGGCGGCAAGTACGACAAGTGCTGTGTTAAAGGCCTTAACACGCATTCCGCTTAACTGTGCAAGCTCCTCATCAAAGGCTACTGCAAAGAGCTCTTTAAAATGAAAAAACACTGCTAAAACTATTACAAGCGCTAAAATTCCAATGAAATATAGGTCAGTCTCAGACACCGTAGCTATAGCGCCAAACAGAAAGCCAAACAGCTCGGCATTAAACCCCCGTGCTATGCTTATCAAAGTTACAGCTACTGCCATGCCGCCCTGTAAAAACAGAGCAACTGAGGCCTCGCCATAGACTCGTTTTGACTTGCGAAGGGTCTCTATCCCTATTGCTGTGGTTGCTGAGACCACTGTTGCCCAAATCAGCGGATATGTTTTTGTTAAAAGTCCAATCGCAACACCTGCCAGAGATACGTGGGCAAGTGTGTCGGCTATCAGAGAGTACCGCCTGACAACTAAAAATATGCCTATAACCGGTGCTGTGACGGCAATAAGGATCCCTGCCGTAAAAGCCCTTATCATAAAGATGTGATCAAATATTTCAAGCATATGCTTAATGTATATGCCTCACGGCAGACACTTTCTTACCGTAAGAGTCCTCAATCAGTTGATCAATGCTTGTTTCACCGGATTTGCTATGGCAAAACAGTTTCTTGTTTAAACACAAAATAGTTTCCACCTCCTCGGATATTACCCCAAGGTCATGAGAGATAAACACTATGGTTATGCCGTTTTCCTTATTGAGGCGTTTTAAAAAGGTATAGAATGACTCTCTTGAAACAATGTCTATTCCAACCATGGGCTCATCAAGAAAGAGAACTTTGGGATCTCCGGCCAAAGCCCTGGCGATAAACACTTTTTGTTTCTGTCCTCCGGAGAGTTTCCCTATCAGCCTGTCTTTGTACTCAGATACCCCGGCTATTTCCATTGCTGTGTTGACAGCCTCTTTGTCCTTATGTGTAAAATTTTTATATAGGCCAACGCGTGCCGTGCGTCCGGTTTTGACTATCTCTGAAACGGTTGCAGGAAACGAGTTTTCAAGCTGAGACACTTGCTGAGGAACATATCCAAGATGATATTTCTTTTTGTAATTAGAAAGACTCTCCCCAAATACATAAACCTTACCGGCATCAGGTTTGGTAAGCCCAAGCAGGATTTTTATTAAGGTGGTTTTACCGCCTCCATTTGGACCGATTAGACCAACGTAGCTTCCGGCAGCTATTGAAAAGGTTACATTTTCAAGAACCTTCTCTTTGCCATAACTATGCTCTATCCCCCGTGCCTCTAAACAAAACTGCTCCATAGTTGTGTTATTAATTACACTCCAATGCTGTTTTTAAGTTTTTGAGATTATTTTCCATAAGCGACAAATAATCTCTGTCGGCTTTTACATCGTCATCTGTCAGTCCCTCACATGGATTGAGTGTGAGGGTTTTTACACCGGCCTCATTAGCCAATGTCTCGGCAAGCTTAGGGCTTACCAGGGATTCATAAAACACGTATTTCATTTTCTTTTCTTTGACGATATTTGAAAGCTCGGCAAGCTTTTTAGGAGATGCCTCCTCTAAGGTGGAAAGCCCAAGGATAGAAAACACGTTTAAACCGTATCGTGCCGCCATGTACTGAAATGCCGAGTGGGTTACGATAATATCCTTATGTTTACAGGTTTTTAGCCCGGTAACAAACTTACTGTTAAGGGTGTTAAGTTTGGAGCTGATATCGGCGGCATTTTTTTCGTAAGTAGCTCTGCCGGCAGGATCTATTTTAATTAGTGCGTCACGAATAACTTCAACCTCTTTTTTTACCAACACCGGATCTAACCAAAAATGCGGGTCAGCCGATTTGCCCTCTACTTTTAGCAGAGTCATATGTGATGTCATATTAACAGTTTCTATCCCTTTTTTCTTTAAATCCACGGAGAGTTTCTCAGCCCATAGGTCAACCCCGGCTCCGTTATATATAAACAGGCGGGATGAATAAACCCCCTTAAGGGTGCTTAATTTTGGCTCAAACTCGTGTGGCTCAACTCCGGTCGGAGTCATGTTTATTACCTCTGCATTGCTGCCAGCAACGCTTTGAGCGATAAATGCAAGTGGATAAAACGATGCAGTAATTTTAATTTCGGCATGTACGATTCGGGGAAATAGCAATAACATAAGAACCATAGAAATTGTTGATAGAGCAAGAATAAACCTACTGCTTGCCTTATTATATTTCATTGTTTTACTACCTCCATATACTTAAAGTATATCGCATAAATGTGATATGATTAATATCATGATTCATCGGCATTGCGCACAAAGGCCGAAAAAGTTTAACGCGTGTCCGGTAATCTTAAAATTCTTTAAATCAACGCTGTTAAGTTGCTCCTCCAGCGTACAGTTATCGATGGTTACACATTCCACCGCACTGCACCGCAGGCACAGGACGTGGTGGTGATGGCAATAACAGTTGAGTTCATATCGTTTCTTGCCGTCACCGGCATTGACCTCCACGATTATACCCTGTGCCGATAAAAATTCCAGCTCGCGATAGACCGTTGTCTTGTTTACTTTCGTGTCTAATGCAAAGAGCTGCGATTTAAGTTCCGTGGCGGAGATTGGTACGGTCGTATTAGAGAAAAACACCTCAAGAATGAGTTTTCTGATTTTAGTTAAACGAAACCCGTTGTCTTTTAGTGTCGCCTGTGCCGCAAGTATTTGCTGTATCATAGATATATGATATTGCAACACGGTTGCATTTGTCAAGTAAAATTAAAAATAAATCCGCACCGTTTACTTTTTACGATGGTAACGAGGCTAGGCGATAAAATGCTACCTTGTATAAACTTGATTATTTTCCGCGTTGGAGCAGTCATGTTGACTGCTCCGAAGTGCAATTGGCAGGGGTTCAAATGACCAAAGTCAGCTAAATAAGATGTGTTGCCTTATGAGAAAATCTATTATGAAAGTATAAACATTGCCTCATCGTAGAATCTATATGTAAACATAAAAAACTTAAGGGCAACCCCGCTTACTCTTATTTATCTCTTCTCTTCGTTTTACTCAAAAACTGACCGGTGTATGAATTTTTATTTAATGAAATCTCCTCAGGTGTGCCTTCTGCTATTACATGGCCTCCCAGATTGCCGCCCTCCGGGCCCAAATCTATTACGTAATCGGCTGCCCTTATAACATCAATATTATGCTCTATGACTACCACTGTGTTACCTAAATCTGTTAGCCTGTGAAGAATTTTCAGCAGTCTGTCAACGTCAACAAAATGCAGTCCCGTTGTCGGTTCATCCAAAATGTAGATGGTGCGTCCGGTTGCTCTTTTGGAGAGCTCCCGACAGAGCCTCAGCCTTTGCGCCTCACCGCCGGATAGTGTATTTGCCGATTGCCCAAGTGCAATGTAACCAAGCCCCACCTCCTCAAGCAATGCCAGTTTTTCACTTATAGTAAGTACGGGCAGAAAAAACTCCCGCGCCTCACTCACCGTCATTCTGAGCACATCGGTTATGCTCTTACCCTTGTACTTTATGTGGAGAGTTTCCCGGTTAAACCTCTTGCCGCCACACATATCACACACAACATAAGCATCCGGCAGAAAGTGCATCTCATATTTTTTTATCCCAGCCCCCTTACACGACTCACACCGCCCGCCCTTTAGATTAAAACTAAATCTGGAGTGGCTGTATCCCTTTGTGCGGGAATCCAAAAGCGCTGCAAACAGCTCCCGAATGTGTGTAAACATCCCCATGTACGTACATGGGTTTGACCGCGGTGTTTTACCAATTGGCGATTGATCGACGTAAATTACACGGTTAACCTCGTTAACGCCAAGTATGGAGTCATACTTTCCTTCTTTTAACTTAGTCTCATAGTTGGCATTGAAAAGGGCTGGATAAACTGTGTCAAGAATTAGTGAACTCTTTCCGGAACCCGACACTCCGGTTACACATAAAAATACGCCAAGAGGAATATTAACGTCCACGTTTTTAAGGTTATTCTCACGGGCACCTGTGAGTTTTATATAACCTGTCGGCGCTCTTCTTTGCTGCGGCACGGGGATTGAAAGTCTTTTAGAGAGATATGCTCCTGTCAAGGAGTTTTCGTCTTTCATTATCTCATGTGGACTGCCCTGTGACACCACGTATCCACCCACCGTGCCAGCCCCAGGCCCCATATCCACAATGACATCTGAGGCTAAAATTGTCTCCTCATCATGCTCAACCACGATGACCGTGTTACCGCTGTCACGGATACTGTGCAGTGTTCCTATTAGTTTAGCGCAGTCACGCGGGTGCAGCCCGATACTGGGCTCATCGAGGACATACAACACCCCGGATAGTTTTGCCCCTAGTTGAGTCGCCAGCCGTATCCTCTGTGCTTCACCGCCCGAAAGTGTCCACACCATCCGGTTTAACGCCAGATACGATAACCCCACTCTTTCTATAAATGTTAGTCTGCTCAGGATTTCCTTTAATATCCTGTCCGCTATGAATGCCTCCCTCTGAGTCAGTGTCATGTTCTGCAAAAACACTCTTATATCACTCATAGGCAGTGAGCACAACTGCCCGATATTGAGGTCGCCAATTTTAACGCTCAGTGCCACCTCATTTAAACGCAGGCCGCCGCACTTTTGGCATGGGAGCAGAGCGTCGGATGTAGTGTCGTATTCGGTCAGATTCTCATATCCGATACCATTACAGGCAGGGCAAGCTCCAAGCTGGCTGTTAAACGAAAAAAACATGTGGTTTAACTCAGGGATACTTATCCCACAGTCCGGACACACCTGCGTTTTTGAAAATACAATGTCCTTGTTATCATCCAGTAGATTGATGACGGCTACACTGCTAAATCTTAAGGCCGTGTTCACGGCATCTTTAAGCTTTTTCTCTATGCCATTTTTAACCATCAGTCTGTCCACTACTACTTCTATGGTATGGCGCTTGTTTTTATTGAGTTTAACATCCTCAGTTAAATCTACCATTTGGCCATCTATTCTGGCTCTTACAAACCCCTCACGCCGCATTGAGGCCAGCTCTTTTTCGTAAATGCCTTTCCTCTGTTTAGCAATTGGGGAGAGTACCTGGAGTTTTGTTCCTGTGGGCAGGGATGTTATTTTGTTAAGAATCAGCTCCGTATCCTGAGAGATAATAGGTTGTGAGCAGCCTGGGCAGCAGGGTGTACCAATACGAGTGTAGAGCACCCTCAGGTAGTCATAGATTTCCGTTAGAGTGCCTACAGTTGAACGCGGACTCCGTGTGATGGTTTTTTGCTCGATAGCGATGGATGGCGAAAGTCCCTCTATGAAATCAAGATCAGGCTTTTGCATCTCACCTAAGAATTGTCTGGCATAGATGGAAAGGCTCTCCACGTAGCGTCTCTGTCCTTCTGCAAAAATTGTATCTATGGCAAGTGTGGACTTGCCTGACCCTGAAGGGCCGGTTACTACGATAAACGAGTTTCTTGGCAAATCAAGATTGAGGTTTTTAAGGTTGTGCTCTCTGGCCCCTCGTATTGTTATGTATCTTTGTGCAGTTTCCATATTTTAAATATCAACTTATAATATAACTGATTTTAGGTGTTACGTGCAAAAGCGTTATGATTTGCGGCATGGCAAATTTATTCTTCCTGATAATAAAATCAATAGTGTTTTGTGTGAAAAAAATCTTGACAAAAAAAACTATCTGTGTGATAATAGGCATCGCATTGCTGCTTAAGCGGGCGGATAGCTCAGTTGGTAGAGCACAGCCCTTACAAGGCTGGGGTCACAGGTTCGAGCCCTGTTCCGCCTACCATAGTGTATTGTGTAGTATTAAGTGGTTTGTAAAGCAGCGGGGTGGTAGTTCAGCTGGTTAGAACGCCGGCCTGTCACGCCGGAGGTCGCGGGTTCGAGCCCCGTCCACCCCGCCATATAAAATAGTGTATAATCAATGAGTTAACTGTTTCTGCCCTGTTAAAAACACTGTTGACCGTTAAGTTGGGAGGATTTGGTGGTGGTGGGGGTAGCCAGATATCAGGCTAAAGTCGGGAAATTTACTTCATTTGGAACTCTCGTTATATATGCCGTATAGACTTCTTGTACCTATGACACGATACTCGTATCTTAAAACTACATGAAACAACTATTCGTGATATTGTAAGCAAGGTTCAAGTGATTATAGACTCCCCCTAAGAAATTCTCTCTATGTCATCTTTATCCAAATCTATGGAATTTAAATTAATAAGTGAATTTGAGCCAAGAGGTGATCAACCTGAGGCTATAGAAAAACTTGCAGAGGGCGTTGGTAAGCATCCTCATCAGGTTCTCTTAGGTGTAACCGGCTCTGGTAAGACCTTTACGATAGCTAACGTTATAGCCTCTGTACAAAAGCCGACCCTTGTTATAGCCCACAATAAGACGCTGGCCGCTCAACTTTATGGGGAGTTTAAGGATCTTTTTCCGGAAAACGCCGTTGAGTATTTTGTCAGCTACTATGACTACTATCAGCCAGAAGCTTATATCCCCAGGACGGACACCTACATAGCCAAAGATGCAATGATAAACGAAGACATTGACAGACTACGGCACAGTGCCACGATGTCAGTGCTTGAGCGCAGAGACACCATCGTTGTTGCCTCTGTTTCTTGCATATATGGCATAGGCTCACCGGAGGACTACCTTGGGATGCACATAATAGTGGCCGAGGGGGAGCCACTTTCAAGGAAGGAGTTTTTAAGGCGGCTTTCCGAACTTCAGTATAACAGGGTGGAGGTGGATTTTAAACGCGGTACATATCGGGTCAGAGGGGATACGATTGAAGTTTATCCGGCTTTCTCACTTGATAAGGGAATCCGGGTCGAGTACTTTGGTAGCGACATAGATGCTATTTATGAATTTGAACCGCTTACCGGCCAAAAAATCAGAAGACTCAGAAGTGCCGCAATTTATCCGCGCTCTCACTGGATAACTCCCGGCTATAGGATTGAGCCCGCTCTTAAGGCCATAAAGGTAGAGATGCAGCAGCGGGTGGACTATTTTCTGAAAGAGGGTAAAATCATTGAGGCACGGCGTATTGAGCAGCGGACCATGTTTGATCTTGAAATGCTGAAAGAGTTCGGGTTTTGTAACGGCATAGAGAATTACTCGCGCCACCTAAGCGGCAGAGCGCCGGGTGAGCCTCCGTACTCATTGATAGATTATTTTCCGCAGGATTTATTGATAGTAGTAGATGAATCACATGTCACAATTCCTCAAATAGGCGGCATGTACGAGGGGGACAGGTCACGCAAGCAAACGCTGATTGATTATGGTTTCAGGTTGCCCTCTGCACTCGATAACAGGCCACTAAAGTTTAACGAATTTCAAAAGCGGATAGATAACATTATCTATGTTTCAGCCACTCCTGCAGAGTATGAAATAAAGAAATCCGAAGGACGCATAGTAGAGCAAATCATAAGGCCAACCGGATTGATTGATCCACCAATGCTGGTGCGGCCTGTGGCAGGGCAGGTGGATGACCTTGTGGAGGAGATACGGGCAGCAGTCTCCCGAAACGAACGAGTTCTTGTCACAACATTGACTAAAAAAATGGCAGAAGACCTTTCCGAATACTACAACGACATACAAATCCGCACCCGGTACCTGCACTCAGACATAGACACGTTGGATCGGATAAAGATTCTGCAAGACCTGAGGATGGGGTTTTTTGACTGCCTGATTGGAGTTAACTTACTGAGAGAAGGACTTGACCTTCCTGAGGTATCTCTTGTTGCCATTTTTGACGCCGATAAGGAGGGGTTTTTACGATCAGAGAAATCCCTGATTCAGACCTCTGGCAGGGCTGCCAGAAACGTTAACGGTAAGGTGGTTTTGTATGCCGACAGGATTACGGGTTCCATGAGCCGCGCTATGGAGGAGACAAACCGGCGCAGGGAAAAACAGCTTAAATACAATGAGGAGATGGGAATTACGCCAACCACAATTAAAAACAATATCAAAAACATCCTTGCCTCTGTTTATGAGTCCGATTACTGGACTGTGCCTACAAGTGATGCTGCTGATGTGGTGGCAGGGGAGGGTGGAGTGGTGGATGAGGAATCAATAAGAAAACTTGAGAGCCAGATGAAAGAAGCCGCTAAAATACTTGATTTTGAACGTGCCGCCTTATTAAGAGATAAAATAAAAAATCTCAGGTCAATGTAGTATAATATTGTTGTCTTGGATAAAGTCAGTTTAATGAAAAGATGTCTTAGGCTTGCGGCAAGGGCGGTTGGTAAGACAAGTCCAAATCCTATGGTTGGGGCCTTGCTGTACAAAGATGGGAGAGTAATAGCTGAGGCTTATCACAAAAAGGCTGGCACTCCTCACGCCGAACCTCTGGCAATTGACAAGGCTGGTGAGCAGGCAAGGGGCTCTACACTTTTTGTAACTCTTGAACCATGCTGCCACACTGGCAAACGAACCCCCCCCTGTACGGAGCGTATAATATCGGCAGGAATCAAAGATGTCTGCATTGCCATGCTTGACCCTAACCCTAAAGTGGCTGGAAACGGAGTCAGGATTTTAAACAATCATGGCATAAAGACAGAGGTGGGGATTGTCAAAGAGCAGGCTCTGGCACTCAATGAGTTCTACATAAAGTATATAACCACGGGGTTGCCATTTGTGATTCTGAAATCCGCAATGACGCTGGATGGTAAAACGGCGACACCGGATGGTGTTTCAAAATGGATAAGCTCTGAAAAATCCCGTTACATTGTGCACAGACTGAGAAGTTCCGTTGATGCAGTTGTAACGGCAATAGGCACCGTAAAGGCAGACAATCCGAGACTGACAGCCCGCATAAAAGGGGGTAAGAATCCGATAAGAGTCGTGATTGACCCACAGTTTGAGACTCCGCCGGATTTTAATGTTATGGCCACTCCTCCAAAAACAATTTTTGTCACTCGTACGGGGGGAATACCGGAGACAAGGCCACAGGGTGATATAGATTACTTGTGTTATGAAAGCAGCAAGGTGGATATGAGCTGGCTTATGGCAGAGCTCGGCAGACGGGAGATTACGTCGGTTCTGATAGAGGGAGGATCATCGCTTGCAGGGTATGCGGTAAGTGCCGGGGTGGTTGATAAGATAATGGTTTTTGTTGCTCCTAAAATAGTTGGCGGCCCGGGAGTTTATACCCCTGTTGGAGGAAAGACCTTTCTTCCTCTTGACGTTGCCCATCAGATTTACGGTATAAAATCTAAAAAAATTGGAACAGATTTGCTAATAGAAGGATATTTCAATAAAAAACTATAAAATACGGTTTATACTGCTGTGCAGCCTCTTTATATTTTATACATGTTTTGTATAAAATAATGTTAACTTAACATAACAAAGAAGAATATGAAAAAAGAACTTTTTGCTGATAGCGCTATAGACCCTTATTTAAACAGGACACGTGTGCTTTACGTGGAGGATGAGGACATGATAAGAGAAAGCATGATCCGAATTCTGAAGCGGCGTATACACACTATCTTTGCTGGCGCTGACGGGCAAGAAGGGCTTGAGCTTTTTAAAAAGCATAATCCGGATATAGTGATTACTGATATAAGAATGCCTCATATGAGCGGCATAGAGATGGCACAGGGTATCCGGGAGATAGACGAGGATGTGCCTGTTATATTGACCACAGCCTACAATGATGAGGATTTTTTTCTAAAGGCTATAGAGATAGGTGTCGTCAAATACATAAAAAAACCAATAAACAGCTCTGACCTCTTTTCTGTTTTAGTTAAGGTAGCAAAAAGCATATCTCAGCAAAAAGAGATAGACGCTAAAAACGAATTTATTAAAACAATCCTTGATAACAATCCTGCATTTTTATTGATAACAGATGAAGCAGACATTTTTTTTATGAACAAGTCGTTTCTATATTTTCTGGGTTACGACACTTTTGATGAGTTTAAGAGTAATGGGCTTAACATAAACAGGTTCTTAGTGGTAAAGGATGATGCCTTCTATAAAAATAAATCCTTTACGGAGTGGATAACTGAGGTGATTCACGGAAAAGAGAAACAGTACATACTGTATCTGGCTGGAAAAGAACAGCTTAGGAGCGAGGCAGGAGCGTATCTAATAAGCGCCACTCAAATACCTGAGATTCAACATACAGACCGGTATCTGATAACTTTTACCGACATATCGGGCATAGAGAGTGAAAGAAGGCGGTTTCAGGACATGGCTTGTAAAGACCCGCTGACATCCATATTTAACAGGAAAAAATTTGAAGACGAAATTGAAAAAGAGATATTACGTACCGAAAGGTATAAGACTAATTTAACTATGATGATTTTTGATATAGACCACTTTAAATCAATAAATGACACTTACGGACATCAGGCAGGGGATGCTGTCTTGAGGGAACTAACAGAGATAGTGTCGGCACATGTCAGGAAAACCGATATATTTGCGCGTTACGGAGGCGAGGAGTTTGTAGTGATAACGCCGGAAACTACTTTGACAGGGGCAACAGAGCTTGCAGAAAAGCTTCGGGAGTTGATTCAGAACAACAAATTTTCCCACGGCGGACATGTTACATGCAGCTTTGGCGTTTCTGAGTACATGGGTTCGGAGTCCTCACATACGTTTATAAAGAAGGCTGACTATGCACTCTACATTGCAAAGAATAATGGCAGAAACCGCGTTCAATTTGTGGAAAAGGAACATTCACTAGTTTTTAACCTGCCGTTTTAAGTGTCCAGGCATTCGTGCAGGGATGGAATCAATTTAGAGCAAAGCATCTCTATTTGTAGTTAATCTGAATTGAAGTAAATAATTAAAATCCCAAATAAGGAAAGAATCGTCATCATTATAAGTGAGGGATTAACATGATCTGAGGTTCTTTTTACTCTGAAAGCATTCATGCCGAGACCAAATAATGATGCTAGAAGGGTTGCATTAAGTGAAATATACGCATTTAGTATCAAATCAGGGTCCCAAAACAGACGAGCATGATGGCGAACACCGTTAGGATCAAATATTGTGGGCTGCTCCGGCATCGCCCTGCTTATATATCCAAGGGTTAACACAAACAAGATCCAGCAAACCGCAGAAATAATTTTCATAGCACTTTTAATGTTGTCCCTGCGTTTACGCCTGTGCACCGCCTTTGGTTCGATGTTCAATTCCATATGACCGCCTCCGCCTCCTGTCGTATGGGTTTTAAATCACATCGCTATAAGCTAACCAACAATACTGTAGTTATATTCTAACAAATATATTGCAAAATGGCAAGCATTTTTTTACCCTACCACCCAAACTGAGCAATCTCTGGCAAGATGTATCAACTTGTTAGATGTGCTTCCGTAGAGAAACTCCTCACGTTTTGAAATCCCGCGCCTCCCTGTAACTATAGCTGATGCCTGAGAAATCTTTTGCTCTTTCAGTATGCACTCAGCTACAGTTGGTTCGTCTCTTAACACTACTTTTATACTTATTTTGTTTTCACTTATGCCATTTTGAACTAACAACGTCTTATATCTTTCAACAATCTTTGAGCTGTCCTCAACTGCAGCCGCTATGAACTCCATACATTCTATATCGCAAACAAAATCATCGTCTTCAAATAAGTTGACCACGTGGAATAATAAGAAAGTAAAATCGGCGCTGTTTCTAAACATTTCACAAATGAAAGACACAGCCCTGCCAGAGCTTATGCTGTTGTCAACAGCAATTAAAACCCTCCTTTGCCTGGCCAAATGTAACAGAGCTTTATTGTCACCTATACATTCCATAGTCGGATATATTATATAATTTTTCAGGTACTTAGGTTATCATTAACTTCAAGTAAATCACTGAGAAATTCTCCGGCTGTTTCGTAAAACACCTCTGCTGCTTGTGAAAAGTGCAACAGTACATAGTTAAGGCGTTCTCCAATATATGGAAAAATTTTTTTAAGATTAGCAACCCTGTTTTGAATCACCACATTGAGATCATCATCAACCAGATTCTTAAGTGCTGGATGCTGCATCTTACTTAATTGCTGGAGAGTAACATCGCCTCCGCCTGTAATAAAAACTAAAATATTGCCTAAACCAAAGAGGTCAAATCCAAATCTGTTTTCACTGTTAATAAAGGTGTAATCAAAGTCAATCCATTTCGCAATACCTGTTTCACTGTCCATTATGACGTGGTCACGTCTTATATCACCATGTTTTTCACCACTATCGTGTAAAAACTCAATTGCTTTTACCAATTCTATAAACTCTTCAAAGACAGCTTTAAATTTTGTAAAATAGTACTCCTCATGGTTTTTACTTTGATTTAGCACGTAGTCAGTCAGGTTTATTCCTTTTATGTAATCTATCACTCTGATTGTGTTACCGGCTTTGTCATGTATTCCAAAACCGTGCATAAATCGTTCATGGTTATTTACTTTTTCTAAGACTCTGGCCTCCTTTTGAGGGCTCCTTATACATCTAAACAAAATACCACCTATATTAGCATTGTACTCCTCAGTAAAAACCATCTTTATGACCTTTGTTTTTCTATCAATAAGGTCTATTGCATTTCTTACCCAAAACTTAGGTTCATCATCAATGCCAAATCGTCCCTCACGCTGGTTTCCTCTTATTAAATATGGCCTCTCACCAAGAACCACTACATCATCGTATTGAACAGTAAAAAAATCTGATAAATCATCAATTATTTTAGGTGTTTTTACAGCGTCTGTTGCACCGGTATATGCACTTATCAGTTCCTTAATATTTTCCATATTTTACAGGAAATGCCCTTCTCCGGCTTAGTTTTCATAGCTGCGCACCCAACGCCCATATTTTGCAATATCAAACCGTGTGCGGAGTTTGCGCCAATTCACTGTGAACCGTGACAGTACTCAGTTCGTTTATCCTTGTTGTTAAAACCGGACATTTGGCATTTCTCACTACTTTCTCGGCTGTACTTCCAAAAATCAGCCTGTCAAAGCCTTTTCTGCCGTGTGTTCCCATTACGATTAGGTCTATACCGTTAGTGGCGGCATAATTTAAAATCTCATCCGCAGGATTACCCCTTGCTATATACCTATACACAGATTCCACGCCATTTAGTTGTTTTTCATAAACCTGCTCTAGTTCCTTTAGCGCATTTTCCTCAATGTCTTTATAGAACTCATCGTAAGACAACTGTGGCAGGTACCATCCGACAGCGTTAGCTACATCATAGACTACATGCAGAACGTAAATTGTGGCGCCATACCGTTTTGCCAGATCAGATGCATACTCTGCTGCCCCTGATGCACCCTCCATAAAATCCGTTGGTAATAATATTTTTCTTATCATCATCGTACACCTCCCTTTTTTCTTATGAGAGTTGTCAATCGATCGGCTTCTTTTACTATTATAACATTAATATCTGAAAATAGTTGTCTGCAATTAAATTTGTCTGTACTTTGGCATAACGTGTTAAAATATATTGAGGAGGTGGCAGCAATGCAAATATATGCGCGAAATATCACAAACTCTCTATATAAATCATTAACCAAAACTGAGGCAATAGAAAACGCACTTGAGAGCTACTTATGCCCTATGCAGATGTTTTTAGAATTAACAAGCAATGGCTGGAGTGTGGGAGCTTTTAAGATTCTAAAACATGACTTGAATGTTAAACGTATCTTTCTAACCAAACTAACAATAAAGTATTTAACTAATATCTACGAAACTCTTAACATTACACAAAACGTATCACTAACAAATGATTCATATAACACACTTGAGGCATCTGCCAATTCTGACAGCGATGATAAACACGCTGATAGCAGTGGAACAGGGAAAGAAATGACTTTTGGTGAAAACCTGCTCTCCATACCACTATTTACCGTAGGTGTCATGTATGCAGTAGTTTTAAACGCAAAAAGAGTGCTTAATGTAACGTTTAGAAAACCACCTGACGCTTAAATGTTTTACTTATACTTCTGTTTAATAGCAAGAATTGTCTGATCACGCAGTGTTTTAAGGTATCTGAGCGTGTTTTGGTCCACAACTAAATCACCGGCTATGGGTTTATCAATGTAGATAAGGCCAAGGGGCACCTTATTAACCTTTACCGGAAACAGCATAAATGTTTCAGAGTCCAGGAGATTTCTGTACCAGCCTGGTATCCTTTCTTTGACTCTGCGGTCGTTAACATCATTTATCAGGATGTCTGAGGTATTTAACAGTGATTCGCTAAAAACGTCTCTGTACATATCTCCAAAGAAGAATCTGAAGTTATTAATTATGACGGCAACGTTCTCTCCAAATCCAAACCGTCCCTCCATTACGTTTTCCTTCGGCGATTTTATTGATATTATGATTCTAAGCGGATTGAGCCCTCTGAACATGATTTCAAGAATCATTCTAAGCACATCGTTTAATGAATATTCCTCAAGCAGTGAAGAGGCAACCTCCTGGATTCCCCGTGAAAATATTAACTCTGGGGACTCTCCGCGGCCAAACACATTGGTATTGCATTCAAGCATCTGCACACCGTTTTTACTGGTATAGTCGATTTGTTTTGCAGAGGTCTCAGGTACATCTGGCGCCTCTTCAATAAGATTTTTGTTAGTAAGCAGATCCTTTAGTGATTTTGCCAACCCTATCTGACTGACGTTAACGTTGAAATCCTTTCCATAAGTATCCAGTTCGTTGTAGGACTTGTTGAGGATTTCCATAAGCTGTTCCTCGGTGATGGAAAAGCAGTTTTTGTATTTGCTCAGAAGTTTTGCGATTGCTTTTTTCCAGGCATCAGGACCTTTTGAGGCGTTACTTACGGCAAGACACAGCTCGCTTGA
Source organism: Nitrospirota bacterium (assembly GCA_015233895.1). Lineage (NCBI taxonomy): Bacteria > Pseudomonadati > Nitrospirota > Nitrospirota bacterium. The sequence continues at coordinate 34,197 of JADFXG010000011.1, forward strand.
AAAATTCACGATAGTTCTTATTGAGTCCGTTTCGGTGTCAGGCTTAACCACAACCGGCTCATTGAGTCTCTGCATACAGTAAACTATCTGAGGTGAGAGATGCCAATCCTTACCGGTGAGCATCCCGATTTTTTCATAGGAAATTCCAAAAACATTCAGTGAGGCACTGCTTTCAGCAACCCCGCCTCTGTCAACCAGTTCAGCAACTTTAGCTGCATCATCCGGCATATAATATGTCGATAGTGTTTTACCTAAATCAAAAAACATGGAACACAAGAAGGATTCCTCCACGTCGCGGTTTCCTACGGCTTTAGAAACCTCTCTGGCAATTATAGAGCCAAGAAAGCTTCCCATCATAACGCTCCTCAGCTCCCTTGCAAGCGACTTGTTTTCAATATTTTCAAACAGCATTAGAGACAGTGCTGCATTCCTTATGTGATCAAGCCCTAAAATATACACAGCTCTTGAGATTGTGTTAATTTTTCCGCCGTACTGTGCACGTACATACTGTGCAGTGTTGACGATTCTCAGGATTTTGTTTGTCAGGGCAAAATCGTTAAGGATTGTATCTGTCAGTTCAGTTATTGTGGCGTCGCTTTTAGATGTGGCCTGTTTAGTGATTAGTTTTATGGTGTGAGCTGCGGCAGGAAACTCTTTTATATCCTCAAGTTTCTTTCTTAGTATTTCTATCGTGTCATCTCTTTTAGGCATCGTTATCCCTTCTTCATTTCAGATTTAGCCGAACTGTTCAGTTTACCATCAAGAGTTGAGACCTCTTTTTCCAAAACCTCTATAAGTATCTCAAGCTCTTTGTTGCCGGTTTGGAAATCAGTCACAATTGATTTAATTGCTTCAGACTTTTCAGCTTTAGCCTTATGGCGGTTAGTCAGGTGATTGTTTAATTCAGCCACCGTATGGAACCTCTTTATCATCTCCGATACGGTTTCTTTAAAATCGCAGATTAGAGAATTTTGGTTTTTAATCAGAGATGCTTGATATTTGACCACAGAGTTTTGGTCTTTGAGTGTAGTTGCCTGTTCAGTTACTTTATTAGCATCGGCAATTTTATTTTTTAGAAACGCAATCTGGCCGCTATATTTCATTTTAACGTCATCAAGAGCAAGTTCAGATTCAAGAACCTTTTTCCTCAGCATTTTTAACTCATTGCTAAAGCTCTCTTTCAGGGTTTCCATCTCCTTCAATAATTTTTTCTGTGAGACATCCCTTGTAACATACAAATAAACTGCAGCTGCTATGGACATTACTAAAACTCCGGCAAATATAATAAGAACAGTCAAATCTACCCTGACAACCATCTTTATAATTCTCCACACACTAAGTATAACACGTAAATGACTGTAAAGTATAAAATTTCGCCTGTATTGGATTGTGTGCCATTTTAGAGACGATGGCTAATGATACTATGCTCATCACAGATTTCAAACCGTATAAGGCTGTAAAACTTTCCCTGCGGTACCTCAATATGCTGGTCGTTTGCTATTTTCAGGGATACCCTTTGTGCATTACCATTTATCAGCCTGAAAAAATTGTTTGAAGATATAATTGTCTCAGTTTTATACCGTGAATAAGTATCGGTTCCCTCCCTGAATAGTATATGTTTGGCGCCTGCCCCTAAGAGGATGTTTCCGCCTGAGCCAAACAAGAAAACCTCCTGATCCTCCTTCAAGTCTCCGATGTTACCCAGTATTTCCTCCCAGCTCCACAACTTACCGTCAGGTCTCTGCACCTTACAATCCTTTATTACGGCGTAGCCGCCAACAACGTCAGGAAGCGCCTCTGTAATAAAATAACCGCAATCCAAATACATGGCCTCCATAACTTTATGAACATTGCCGGTAATAAATCCGCTGGGGTCTGAGATATGAAGCCACTTTTCCACTTTACCAATATCCCCTTTAAATCTGCCGTCTTTTACGTAAAGCATAGAGAGCTTGTCAATATTGCAGTGAACAATCCCACCAGAGACTATGTTTAAATTGGACAGGCTTTTAATGTTTCCGATAAGCAGGGTGTTATCAACCCAGAGAGAGCCGTCATTTAAAATCTTATTTCTGACTTTTTCCACCACAAGTACATGGTCTTTCAGTAAAACCACAGAGTTTTTCAATGAAATTCCGCCATAAACAGTAACTGTGCCATCGTTTACCTCAACCGGCATGTAAGTGCCAGAGTCGGAAATTACGGTTATTTTATCTTTTCTTATTTTTATCAGTTTAGGTGGAAATATTTTGCAAATTATCCTTATATCATCGAAGAGCTTCTTGATTTGAGGTTGCTTTCTCCAAAAAAACAATTTTTTTAGGAAAATCTTAAATACCTCCCACATATTAAAGTTCTCACACAGCCAACCCTCGTCGTACGTCTTACTCATTCCTCGGATGTCTCACCAATATCTTGTAATTCACACCGGATATTTGTAAGATCGGCTTCATTGATTCCAAGCTCTGTAAAGATCGGCTCCCATCCGGGATTGTTACTGATCATATCATCTTTGGACTCAGTCCCTGAACCGCTCTTTGTGGGCATTTCTGCTGAAGTACCGTCTTGCAAACCACCGTAATTGATAACGAGGTACTCGGCAAGGTAAGCACATGCAGCCATTTTTCTGACATATAGTTTCTTGTGGGATGATATGTCTATATTATGGTGGTTACTTATAACACGGCTTACAACATCAGGCAGCCGCCAGGACGTTGTCAATATAAATCCTGCCATACAGTGGTTTGTTTGGAATTTTTCATCTTCTTTGGCTGTTGCGTCAGCATCATTGCCAAGGGCTGGCAGTGTATTATAATCACTATATCTTTTTAAAAACAAAGGAATGGCGCAATCATGGAACAGACCCGTAATATAGGCGTCATTTTCATCAATGTTTTTTGTTGTTTTTGCTATCAAACTCATAGTTTTAGCGACAAGCATGGAGTGATTCCAAAACTTGCTGAATATGCTCCTGTCCGTAATCTCTTTGTATGTATTGAGAAAAATAGATGATACGACTATATTGAAAAAACTGGTTAACCCGACAATATTTAGTGCGTATTCTATCGAGCTGATTCCACCGCCACCGAAGTAGGATGAATTAGCTATTTTTAGTATTGACGCTGAGAGCCCTACGTCTTTGCTTGTTAACGACACGATTTTTCTTATATCCGGAGTCGTTTGCTTGATTTCTTTGTACAAGTTATTTACAATCTTTGACTGAACGGGAATACCTATCCCTTTTACTATCTCCTCTGCTTGTCTTATATCAACATCTTTTTGTAACATTACTCTGCTCCCCTCTTAAACCTTTGTATTTTAACTGCTACGCCGTTTAACAAAGACATTTCTATCAACCCGACTGCCTACACGATGTTACTTGCATAGACTATTTTAACTTAAATATGACATTTAGCGCTACAGAATAAAAGTTAACAGAATTTGCATTGGTGGGAATTAAACAGCGGAGGAGATTTTCAGAGGAGTAGCTTATTGTCTGACCAAACCGTAAGTTTCAAGCAATGCTGACAGTTTTCTGGTATCAACAGGTTTTGTGAGGTAATGGTTACATCTGTTTAGACCGCGGTAGTAGGAGTCAAGTACGTCTTTGGGAGCATCCAAAGACGTAGTCATGATGATTTTCACCTCTTCATCGGGTGTTATTCCCATAGCTTTTTCTTTAGTTCTGATTTTTTGCAGTGCTGACACCCCGTCCATATCAGGCATCATGATATCAAGACATATAAGGTCATACCCATAGCCCTCATCTATTGCCATCATGTAAGCCTCCACTGCCTCGGCTCCGTTAACAGTAACATCAACCTCTCCGTAAGATGAAAGAAAGTGTCTAAGCAACGTGCGGCTTGTAAAATCATCATCAGCTATCAGTATTCTCATATTACCTCTCTCCTTTAATTGTAGCATGGGATTGTATTTATTTTCACGTTTTAGTAAATTCACCTCGTTATATTCCATTTTTATATAATCGGTTGTTTGTGTGTTTTTATTAACATCAGATTCTCTAAAGCTTTGGAAATATGTATTAATCAGAGTTAAGTTTGAGGTTTTTGTGAAACTCGGGCTCGTAGTTCCCTGAAAACATGCCATTACCACACTTAAACATGTTGCTTGTGTGCCGGTTGTGCCAAATTCTCCTGTTGCCGTAAAAGCCAGTGTGCCTGCGTATGATGTCGAATTTGCATCCGGTACATCTGATGCTATTGTGGCTGTTGTTGAGCCAAAGCTGACTGTCTGCTGATAAAAAGTCATCTGCTTGGTTGTGTTTGCAGCTATTGTTGATAAACTATATTCATAAATTTAGTGACCGACTACAATACTCTTTCCGCCGGAGCCCGCCGTACTGTTATTCTGACAAACATAACCGGCTAAATTGCGTTTTGGGTTAGTTATACCCTGAAAACAGCTTACCGTTACGTTAGTGCAGTTTAACGCAGTTCCGGTTGAATAAATTGACAACACAGCGCCATAAGAATAAGCGCTTCCGCTCAATTCCCAACTTCTGTTAGCAAGATAGGTAAAATTGCTGTTTACCTCACTGGATTTAGCCGTTGTGCCTGCCCCTACAACAAACGTGTCTGATAGACTGCGCCTTGGCGTTAGACAGAACACTATTTCTCCATCATCCGTAAATGGCAGACCTTTATGCGGAACTGGTTTTTCTTTTTTTGCAGTGTGGTTTTTTATCAAATCTGGCGTGTAAAGGAAAGAAAAGGCCACAGTCGCCTTAATCTGTCCCTTTTAATAGACTTCATCGTGAGAGCCGATGTTGAGAAGATGAACAGTGTCTTGCGTTATTTTGAATACTATTCGGATGTCGTGGGTAACAGAGCAGGCGTATTTGCCATTTAAGTTAGCAGATAAAGCATGGGTTTTAAGGGAAGCGTCAAAAGGGTCTGATGCTATTTTCTCTGTAAAATTATATATGGAGTCTGGAGGTTTGGGTTTTTCTTTAAAAGTTTTTTAGCCTTAATCATCATCGGCATTAAGGATAGCTTCCATAAGTTCTTTTGCCGAATTACAAACAACGTAATCAGGATCGGCTTCAGCGGCAAGCGTTTCCTCAACGAAAGCCTGATGCTTACGCTCTTTTTCAGCAAGGAATGCTATAAAATCAGACACTTCTTTAATCCGTTCTCTGGAAAGTCCACTTAGCATCTCCTGAATACGTTCAACATCAGGATTTACTTCTATTACGGTTTCTATCATGTTATATTTTAAAATTTTTTGAAGTAAATGGTAAAGGATCACGAAGGAGAATTGTAATATAAAAAAAAGCACAAACAATAGAATAAAACACGAAAAACTTAGATAATTGACAAAACCACTCCTGTTGTGTTTAAATGGGAGACCTTTAAAGGATGGTCCCGTGAGGCTGGCAAGGTAGTGAATCTGAACTCCATCCTGAAACTTTATCAAAGGAGCAAACCATCATTTGAAACGTGAACTTTTAACTAAACAGGACATTACCAGAATTCTTTTGCGTATAGCTCACGAAATAGCAGAAAGAAACAAAGGTTGTGAGGGGCTATGTCTGGTGGGGATTCAAAGAGGCGGAGTCGATCTGGCAAAAAGGCTTGCCGAGGCAATTAAAAACATCGAAAACACGGTCGTGCCGGTTGCAGCCCTTGATATTTCATTTTACCGTGATGATCTCAATATCAAAAAGACTCATCCTATTGTCAAAAAAACTGAGATGCCATTTGATATAAATAACAAAAAGATAGTTCTCGTTGATGATGTTATATACACGGGGCGCTCAATCCGGGCAGCACTGGATGCCCTCATGGACTTCGGGCGTCCGGCACAGGTGCAGCTTGCCGTCCTGATTGACAGAGGACACAGAGAGCTCCCCATAAGAGCCGACTACGTTGGTAAAAACATTCCAACCTCTAAAACCGAACAAATAAAAGTTCTCCTCATTGAGCGCGGCCATGACAAAGATGCTGTGGTCATTCAAAGAGTTGAGTGAGCGATGAAAAAGCACCTGATTGACATCAAAAGCACATCCCTTGAGGATATTAAACTGGTGCTTGATACCGCATCGTCCTTTAAAGACGTTTTAAGCAGAGACATTAAGAAGGTGCCGGCATTAAGGGGTAAAACCGCCGTTAATCTCTTTTTTGAGCCCTCCACCCGGACAAAGACATCTTTTGAGCTTGCAGAAAAAAGACTGAGCACCGATGTCATAAACTTTGCCGTCCCAACAAGCAGTGTCGTGAAAGGAGAGAGCCTCTACGACACCATAAAAACCATCGAATCCTACGGAGTTGACTTTATCATCATACGGCACCAGTCAAGCGGTGTGCCGCACTTTATTACATCGTTTTCTAATGCCTCAGTTATCAATGCGGGTGATGGAATTAACGAGCATCCCACACAAGCTCTGTTAGACGCATTTACACTGATGGAGAAAAAAGGGGTGATAGAGGGACTTAAAATAGCCGTAGTTGGGGATATTTTTCATAGCAGAGTGGCACGGTCAAATATTTTTTGCTTAAAAAAACTCGGTGCAGAAGTTAGAATTGTCGCCCCAAACACTCTGATCCCAAAGGGGATTGAAAACGAGGGCGTGCATATATACAATAACCTTGAGGACGGCATAAGCGGAGTTGATGCCATCATGATGCTGAGAATTCAAAACGAGCGTCAAAGTGGCGGATTTCTAAGCTCCAAGGATGAGTATTTCCGCTTCTGGGGACTTACCTCAAAGCGCTTAAAAAGGGCAAAACCCGACTGCATTGTCATGCACCCAGGTCCCATGAACAGAGGAGTTGAAATAGACTCCGAGGTTGCCGACAGCGCTCAGTCAGTTATACACGCTCAGGTCATTAACGGCCTTGCCGTCAGGATGGCGGTTCTTTATTTGCTTAGCACCGCTTAGTCGCATACATATTTATAGTTTTTAGCTGAGGCAATTCGTAACCTTGATTATTTTTCATCTATATATGTAATATGTTGCATGCTGAGTAAATCATTCGGAATAATCTTTTTTGTACTGTTGTCAGTGTTTATTATTTACGGACAATCATTCGCTTATAGTGAGTTTGCAGAGAAAACAAAAAAAGATTGCCAGTACTGCCATATAGACCCAGCTGGCGGAGGACAACTCACAAATGAGGGACAAGCGTATAAACGAGAAATTTCTGTTAAAGGTAAAGGTTCACCGCTTACAACAAGTCAGAAAATAATCAGATTTATTTTTGGTTTTTTACACATAACATGCGGTGTCACATGGTTTGGGGCAATACTTTATGTGCACATTTTACTTAAGCCAGCTTATGCATCAAGAGGGTTGCCAAAGGGAGAGCTGACTCTCGGATGGATAACTATTTGCGTTGTAGGCGCTACAGGGCTGCTTCTAACAATAACGCGTATTCATGACTTGCAAACACTGTTTCATACAAAGTTTGGTATCCTTTTAACTATAAAAATAACAATTTACATAATCATGCTATCATCAGCGACAATTGTTACATTTTTTATCGGAAAGAAACTAAAAGGGAAAGTTGAAAGTAACATTGACACTATGAAAGGCGTTTTTACCATGGATGAAATTGCAGGTTGTGACGGGAAAGACGGCAGAGCCGCGTATGTTTTGTATAAAGGGGAGATTTATGACGTCACCTCCAGCAGGATGTGGAAAGATGGGAAACACGTTGGTAAACATCTTGCAGGTTTTGACCATACTGAGTCGTTAAAACAAGCGCCTCACAGCGAAGATAAACTCATGAAGTATCCCAAAGTTGGCAAGTTGGTTGAAAAGCAAGCAACAGCAAAACAGCCGTTTCATAGAAGACTATTTTACTTTTTTATTTATTTTAATCTATTTTTGGTTTTAGCGGTTCTTTTTATAATTTCTCTATGGCGTTGGGGTTAAGTACATCAACTGCAAAGATTTCAGGATATTTATTATTTTATTCAAACCATTGGATAAGCTATAATAGATTACAAAGCCTAAGCAAACAAGGAGGTCTAAGTTGACAGACAGACACAGCGATAAAATGTCCTTTTGTGTAACTATAAATGACGAAGACGTTTATGAGGCAATGAAATCTATAAGCGGTTATCTTGATATAACATCCAGAGATTTTAAAGAGGTTTACCAGGTCGCATATAAACATGCCTTAAACAGAGTAACACAATCTGTGGTAATCAAAGAAGTGATGACCACAGATGTCGTGACAGTTACGGCAGATACTCCAATTACTGAAGTGTCTGACAGGCTTTCTGAACATGCAATTTCCGGGATGCCGGTAGTTGATGACAGTGGCAAACCTGTTGGGGTCATATCAGAAAAGGATTTACTTTCCCGGATGGGGGCAGACCACACCTTAACTTTTATGTCGGTAGTTTCTCTATGTTTAAAACATAAGTGTTGTAAGATTATGAAGATTGCAAATCTTACTGCCAAAAACATAATGACAACACCTGCCGTGTGCATTAATGAAAACGCTTCAATCCATGAGGCAGTGTCTGTTTTTAAGACTAAGAAAATCAACCGGATACCAGTGCTTTCGGTTGACGGCAGACTGGTTGGAATAATCACTCGTGGCGATATCCTGAGATCCCCTTTGTTTCAAATAAACGTATAAAGAAACACCCGAAAAATTTTCAGCTCACTTATGAAGTAGATAAAGTATATGTGTTTAAAAACAGCAAACTATGACGTGTGCTTGACATAAGCCCGATAAAAACGTAGAATTAACTGTAGAATTATAAAATGCCGCAATTACAAAATCATATGGTCTTTTTTGAGACTTGTTACGTTGTGTTGGAGTCTCTGTGCCTGTGGCCGGAAAGCAGTTTTTACGGCAAGGTGATAACATGAAGAGAAAAATTTACTTTATCTTATCTGATGCTCTTATCATAGCAGCGTCTCTTTACCTTGCCTTTTACATCCGTTTTGATTTCTCCATTGACGTTGTGGATAGATACCTTCAGCTCATACTGTTTTTCCTGCCGATTTTCCTTACCGTAAAAATTTCCACTTTTTATATATTTAGAATCTACAGTATCACATGGCGCTATGTTGGCTTAAACGACTTATGTAAAATAGTGAACTCGTTAATTGCCTCTGAGATGATTCTAATAGGAGTCATATATTACATGTTCTTGCCGGAGACGGCGCGATTTAATTCACTGTTAGGGGGTGGCATAGTATTTCCGCGCAGTATAGTGGTTATAGACTTGATATTGTCGTTAATCTTTATGTCTGCCATAAGAATATCCAAACGTCTCTATCATGAGATCCTAAGCCGTAAGCGTAGTAAAGAAGGTAAGAGCACAATAATCATAGGGGCCGGCAACTCTGCTGAAATGCTTGTAAGAGAGATTTCAAGACAGCTTGTGCCGGAATTTAACGTAATCGGTTTTCTTGATGATGACCCTAATAAAATCGGCGCCTATGTTCACAGCATTAAGGTACTGGGTAAAATTGATAAACTTAGAGACTACATATATCAATATAACATTCAGGTGGTCATTATAGCGATAACCAATCTTGATTATGGAGCTCTTAAGAGAATATATGAGATGTCAAGGGGCTCAGGAGTAAAAAACATAAAAATCACCCCCATGATGCACGGTGATAATAACGTTAATGTGGCGATAAATTCGCTTGAAGATTTAAAAATAGAAGACCTCATAGGACGGCAGGTAATAAAGCTTGATTATGGTCAGATAAAGGATTTTTTGTCAGGTAACAAGATAGTAGTATTTGGAGCTGGCGGGTCAATCGGCTCAGAGATAGCCAGCCAGTTGTGTGCACTAAGGCCATCGCATCTTGTGCTTTTTGACATGGATGAGACTGCCATGTTTAATCTGCAAACCAAACTAAGTAAGCACTATCCTGCACTTAAGCAAAACGTAAGTTACGTGATAGGCAATATAACGGACACATCGAGAGTGGAGGAAATCTTCATTCTCTACCGGCCAGATAAGGTGTTTCATGCAGCAGCTTATAAACATGTCCCTATGATGGAGCACAATCCTACGGAGGCAATCAAGGTTAACGTTTTGGGCACATACAATATAGCGGAGCTTTCGGAGCGTTATGGAGTGAAAAAGTTCATAATGCTTTCTACCGATAAAGCAGTAAACCCTTGCGGAATAATGGGCGCTACTAAGCGTGCTGCCGAGGAGTTGTGCAAGGTGGTAGCCGGCAGTACGAGTTTTATATCGGTGCGGTTTGGCAATGTGCTGGGAAGCCGGGGGAGTGTGTTGCCTCTCATGCTTGAACAGTTACGTAAAGGGGGGCCTCTTACTGTAACACACAGAGACATGGAGCGCTACTTCATGACAATACCAGAGGCTGTATCGCTTGTTTTGCAGGCAAGCGTAATTGGGCAAAGTGGTGACATTATGATTCTTGACATGGGAAAACCTGTCAGGATTCTTGAGCTTGCAGAGGAGTTAATCAGGCTTCATGGCATGACTCCCTATAAAGACATTGACATAGAGTTCATAGGACTCAGACCTGCTGAGAAACTAAGAGAGGAGCTGTACACATCCTCAGAGAAAATCTCTAAAACATCGCATGAAAAAATACTTACTATAATGAATGAAGGACGCAGCACAAAGCCGGAAATTGAAGCTATGTTGGATCAATTGAGAAAGACGCTACAAAACAACGACCCTCACAAAGATACTGAAATCAGAGATATTCTCAGAAAATACCATATGCTGTCTGATTAAATTTTATACGGTTTCTAATTGGTATTATGCGCTTATTGAATTAAACACCGCTCTTTTGCTATAATATAAGTAAGATATATTATAGCCTTATCTTCAGGCATATATGCTAACGGCCCAAACGGGGTTATTTATCTAATTATAAAACAATACCCCGGCAGTGGAAAGGAGGGACAAGCCATGCTAGGCTATAAGGAATTGGAAACCCGCTTTCAGGAAATTTTTCGGATGGCCGTCGACGATATGGATTTCAGGGCTAAGTTTATTCAAAACCCCAGAGAAACATTCAAAGGATTCGGCATCGAACTACCCGAGGACGTGAAGGTCGGTATCTTTGAAAACACCAACAAAATGCTTAACTTTGTCATTCCAGCTCATGTTCCCGAAAGACCCTATGCCTACAGACACTGGACTAACGAAATGTTTACCGATTTAAGCACGATAGTATTCAGAGAGGAAGCCCCAATGAGATACTGGGAGGAGGTCCTTATGGAAAGCGATGAGGTACTGAATCCTGTCTCATAACACTATTTAAAACCCCTCTTACAGTTTTTTTCGTATATTGGATGCGCGGTAAGAGGTCTTTTTTATTTAAGTACAGCCCTTAGGCAGTCAGAACATACTCAGGTGTACTTTGCAGGGGCGAATAATTATTCGCCCCTGCTTTTGACGGAGCCAACAAAGTTAGGTGATAGAATGCAACTCGTTATAACAGTATGATTTTTATCATGGATACGGCTTACAGGCAAGTGGTAAGATAAGATAAAAAACAGGAGGACACATGGATAAGTTTGTAAGGAATTTTATAGTGATGAGTATAGTGTATTTATGTGTAGCGGCACTTATGGGAGTGTTGATGCTTAGCAGCCCCAAATTTCTTGAATTTAAGTTTGCACATTCCCACTTCATGCTTCTTGGATGGGTATCAATGATGATATATGGAGTAGGGTATCATATCTTGCCTAGGTTTTCCGGGCGGCCGTTAAAGAGTGTAAAAATTGGTGAAATTCAATTTTGGTTAGCCAACATTGGGCTTATCGGCATGGCAGTTTTCTATTCCCCATGTCAGTATGTATCTTCATGTCAGTGGTTTTTGGGACTTGCTCCTGTGTTTGGTTTTATAGAATTTATTTCAATAGCTCTGTTTTTCTACAATATGCTTGCCACACTTTTAGCAAAAACGCCGGGACAGCCATAAGCAAAAGATGTCCTGTACTTCAGTAATTTCTCTGGCGCTACAGAGAAATTCTGAGAGTATCACTTAAAAGATAGAAATGTGTTATATTAGTTCGCAGCGAATAACATATAACTTTATAATAATATATATGTTAGTATATGTTAAGATAGACGATAGCTTCAAGAAATAAACGGAATAATAACTGACCCTCTAAAATGCTAAAGAAGTTTATAACTATTATATTGTTAACATCCATCTTGCCTATATCCATAAGCGGGATTGTCATCTATCATCACTTCAAGGATAGTTTGATGAAATCCCTGGAAAATCAATTACGTACAACATCGGCTATCCAGGAATCCAGAATCAGTATACTATTTGACAGATTTTCCGACGATGTTAGGATGATTGCAAACAGACCAAATATGAAAAAACAATTAGCATTATACGCCAAAAACAGGGATGCAGAATCAAAGAATAATCTGGCAAAAGTACTGAATGAACTGATGGGTACCATCCCGGTATTTCACGAAATATCGCTTGTCGGCATAAACGGCGAAGTGCTTTATTCAACTGATAACTCTCGAATTGGAAAACAAATCGATAGTGAACGATTTATGGCAAAAAGCCATAAAGAGTGCGGAATTATAGATACCATTAAGGGTAAAGATAACAACACCGACATTTGGTTTTCCTGTCCGTTGCTCATGGATGACAATCTGACAGGTTTTGTAAGTGCTATATTGGATGGGAATTACCTGACCGACATTACGGGCGATTACACGGGGTTAGGAAAAACTGGTGAAACAGTGCTGGCAAAAAGAGACGAAAACGGCGATGCGTTATTTATAATCCCCCTGCGCAAAAACAAAAACGCAGCCTTTGTTCTTAAAATACCTAAAGACGACACTAACACTCTTATAACTCAGGCATTGCTTAAAAGACAAAACGTCTATAGCAATTATGTAGATTACACGGGGGCTGAGGTAATAGGTATCACGCGTTATATAGCTCAGGCAGACTGGGGAGCAGTTGTTAAAATTGACAAGGCCGAGTTTATGGAGCCATTGGTTCGATTAAGAAACTTTTTAATCATAAGTTATATCATGCTAATAGGCTTCATACTACTTACTTTAGTATATCTTGTTAAACATATAACCGGGCCGTTAACTCATCTGACAAAAATAGCCACACAAATTTCAGAAGGAGATATCTCCCAAAGGATTGAAATAAAAGCTGACGGCGAGATTGGGATTTTATCCACGACGTTTAACAATATGCTCGATAGAATCAAGACGATGCATACGTCGATAGAAAATAAATTCACAGACCTTAATGCTATTATTAATACTTTGCCGGGTATTTTTTACCTTACTGATAAAGAAGGGAAAATCCTTATGCGCAACAATAACTTAATGGAGGTGACGGGCTATAGCTCTGAGGAGATAAATAATATGTCCGTAGCCGATTTCTTCATCGAGGATGATAAAAACTGCGCAAATAAAATATTTCAGAAGGTAATCGTAACCGGCAGGGCAGACCACGAGCTATTATTAGCGACAAAGGACAATAAGCGGATTCCATATTATTTTATTCTCTCGTTAGTCCGGCAAAATGAAAAGGTTGACATAGTATTTATAGGCGTAGATATTTCTGAGCGCGTCCAAATGGAAAACGAACTGGAGGAATTCAGGCAGCACTTGCAAGAACTTGTGGGTCATAAGACTTTAGAAATAATAACAATTAACGAACAATTGGAACATGAGATAAAAAAACGTATTACAAACGAAAACGAATTAAAAGAAAAAGAAGAGTTACTTCGCCTTATTACAGATTCTCTGCCGGTACTGATTGCTTATATAGACAAAGAAACCCGCTACCGATTTGCCAATAAACTCTACGAGGACTGGTTTGGGTACTCAAATGCTGAGATATTAGGCAAGCGCTCCAGAGAGATAGTAGGGCAAGACTATTACGAGTCCATAGTAGATAATCTGATAGCTGCGTTATCAGGACAGATGATGCAATTTGACAGATCCGTGAGGCTAAGAAACGGAACACTGAAGGTTATTGCGGTAAAGTATATCCCTCACTTCGATGCAAAAAATGGAAATGTTAACGGTATCTTTGTTATGGCACACGACATCACTGAACTGAAGAATACCGAACTGGCGCTTAGAGAAAGTGAAGAGCGTTTTCGCAGGATATTTGAGGACAGCCCAATTGGAATAGCCATAACGGACAGCAACGACTATTTTATTAAGGTCAACAATACAATGTGCCAGATGCTGGGATATACTGAGGACGAATTTAAAACGCTCTCATATCATGAATTAACTCACAGGGAATATCTCGACGAGCATAATGAACTTGTAAGTAAATTGAAAAAAGCCATTATCCCAGCATATAAAACAGAGAAATACTACGTTACGAAAAATGGAGAGGTAATATGGGTAAACGTTATTGCTAATTTGATAAGGGATGAGAAGGGCGCTGTTGTGTATGGGATCAAGATGGTAGAAAATATTACGCATCGCAAGGAAATGGAGAAGAAAATTACCTCATATACGGAACAACTGGAGTCATTGGTTCACCAACGAACACTGGTATTGCTGGATAGCCTCGAAAAACTTCGCTCCCACACTAACGCTATAATACAAGCCATGTGCACTGCCGTAGAGGCCAGAGACCCATACACAGCAGGACATCAACTCAGGGTAAGCAAATTGTCCTGCGCCATAGCAGAGGAAATGGGACTTAGCGATGAACAGATACAAGGTGTGTTGTTGTCATCCTCAATACACGACCTGGGTAAGATATATGTGCCCTCTGAGATACTCAGCAGGCCGGGCAAGTTGAAGACATCAGAGTTTAATCTTATCAAAGAGCATTCGCAAATCGGTTATGACATTTTAAAAGGCATAGATTTTTCTTATCCGGTTGCTCAGATAGTGTTGCAGCACCATGAACGAATGGACGGTTCAGGCTATCCATTTGGACTTAAGGGTGACGAAATTCTGTTAGAGGCAAGGATAATCTGCGTTTCGGATGTGGTTGAGGCTATGGCTAACCACAGGCCTTATCGTGCCGCTCTGGGAGTAGATAAGGCGATGGAGGAGATAGCAAAAAGTAGTGGTTCTTTATATGACAGTGATGTTGTTTCTGCCTGTGTCTCTGTGTTTAAGAATGGCTTTAATTTTACGTAAACGATCCTATAACATGAAAAAATACAAAACATTAATTCTGCATATTTTCTGCAATCATAATTGACGATTTGTTAAGATGTTGATATAATTCTATATACAGGATGTGACACTAAGTCTTTGTGATTTTTAAGGGGTGCTGTTATGAAAGATGACGATAACGACAGGTTGATAGCAGATGATGGCAGTACCGGCATAGAGTGTGAGGATACTGGGGATACTCATAAAGCTGAACCATACAATCCTGCCAAAGTTCGGGTCTCGACCAAGCCAACGATTTTGGCGGCTATAAGAGACAGACTTATGCATAATGAAATAGACTTAAAACCTGGTTTTCAGAGAGAATTTGTTTGGAATGAAACCGCTCAGAGCAGACTTATCGAATCTATGATGATAAAGATACCTATTCCTGCTTTTTATATGGACGCAACCGATGAGGACAGATGGTTGGTTGTAGATGGACTGCAGCGTCTAAGCACAATAAAAAGGTTTGTAATAGATAAGGATTTGAAATTAACAAAACTTGAATTTTTGAAGGAACATGAAAAAAAAACCTTTGATGAATTGCCGCATAATTTCCAAAGACGAATAAATGAAACGGAGTTTACAGTTTTTTTAATAGAAAAGGGAACGCCGGGTAACGTAAAATTTAACATCTTTAAAAGAATCAATACAGGTGGGGAACCACTGTCTCCTCAGGAAATCCGCCACGCACTTAACCAGGGAAAACCAGCGGATGTTTTGGCAGAGATGGCAAAGTATGAAGAGTTTAAAAAGGCTACCAATAAAAGCATTAAAGAGAAACGTATGGCAGACAGAGAGTGTGTTTTGCGTTTTATTTCATTTTATAGAAATTATCCCGAAAGCTATGTTTTTAAAGATTTTGAAAGTTTTGATTATTTTTTGAATCAATGCATGAGTGAGATTAAAACATTGGATGACGATGTTATAACAGATATAAGAGAGAAATTCAAAAAAGTCATGGATGTAGCAAGTGAAATATTTGGAAAAGATGCTTTTAGAAAAAGGTATGATTTAAAACACGGTTTGAATCCTATAAATAAAGCGTTGTTTGAAACATGGTCAGTAAATTTAGCCAGACTTAATGACAACGAATTAGACCAGATTAAATCACGAGCACAACAGTTAAAAGAAATATTTATGAAAAAAATGAATAAAGCGGAATTTGGAAATCTTTTTGCTTCCGGTACAGGAGATCCAACGAGGATAAAGGATAGGTTTAAGGAAATAGATGACATAATAAAGGAAGTGATAAAATGATAAAATCTTTAGAAATACATAATTTTAACTGCTTTAAAGAGCAGAAGATAGAATTTAGAAATCTTACTTTGCTAACCGGCTTAAACGGTATGGGGAAATCAACCGTTTTACAGGCTATGTTGTTATTACGGCAGTCTTATATGATGGGGTTGCAACAACCTTTGGCCGATACTGAGAGAGGTGGGTTATCATTAAATGGTGGTTTGGTAAAGATAGGCCAGGCAAAGGATGCCATGTATGAGGGTGCTGAGGATGATAGAATAGGCTTTGAATTAAAATACACAGGAGGTGGAGATAAAAGAGTTGTTTGGTTTTTTGAGTATGACCGGAATTCCGACGTCTTGCAGCTTGTCAAAGATAGTGGGACAGTATATCCGGATGGACGGGAGAGGTTATTTCATAATAATTTTCAGTATTTACAAGCGGAGAGAATAGGGCCAAGGATAACGTACGAAATGTCGGATTACATGGTAAGAAAATTAAAATGGCTTGGTACAAGTGGGGAATTTACAGCACATTTCCTTGCTATTCATGGTGATAAATTAGATGTTATTGAACCGTTAAGATATAAGTCATCATTGCACACTGGTGTGACTAGGAAATTACGGAGCGTGGAAATTTCAAAAGCAACAAAATTAAAGTTTCAGGTTGAGTCATGGCTAAGTGAAATCAGGCCTGGAACACGTTTGGAAACGATTTCCGCCCCTGATATGGATGAGGTAGCATATAGGTTTTCCTTTGAAACACAACGGTATGTTACAAATTCCTACAGGCCGACAAATGTCGGGTTTGGAATATCATATACATTACCAATTTTAGTAGCAATATTATCATCACACCCGGTGCGCTATTACTGTTAGAAAATCCTGAGGCACATCTTCATCCACGTGGACAGTTTAAATTGGCATATCTTATAGCTCTTGCTGCAAGTGCAGGTATTCAGGTAATCGTTGAGACGCATAGTGACCATATTCTTAACGCTATAAGGGTTGCTGTATGCCAAAAGGTTATTGACCCGGAAGACGTTAAAATACATTTCTTTCAACAAAGTGAAGATATGTCAGATCTTGCCGCAGAGGTGATTTCTCCCAAATTAGACAAAAACGGTAGAATCAGTGACTGGCCCCGAGATTTTTTTGATGAGTGGGATAAGGCTCTTGAGATATTAATAAATGAAGGGGATATTTAACATTGGCTCTTGATTTAGTTTTTAATGAGTTATTATTCACACCGTTAGCTAAAAGTGTTTATGAAGCAAAAGAAAGGATTAAGACTTTTGTTGATTCTATTGTTTCTATTTCAAAATTGGTTCCAACATGTCGAGTTAAAACATTGAGGGTTCATAACAATTTCCGTGATGAGTCTGTTGCAGATAACTACAATATTTCTAAATGGTTAAGTGATTTATCAGTAGATATGGAAAGGAAACGTTACTTGAAAACTCTTTCGACTAAAATTCCGTTTACAGTGGGCTTGGATGAATATTTGATAGATAAAGTAACTTTGACAGACTGTATATTTGATAAGGCGCCAGCATTAGGACTTTCTATAGCCCATCTTTTGGATACTATTGCTGTTAGTTTTGCTTCTGATGGTATTTGGAACTCTCCGTTTTTAAAAATATCTTGTGATACCTTGTATAATGATGAGATAGTGCCTGAAAACATAGAGGTTCGTAATGTCTCCAATTCCACCCATGTGAGCGAGCATAAACAATGGCTTGAGAAACGTTGTGTTACAAAACCTAAAAACGGAATTGATATATGGAATAAAAGAGGAGAACTTTATCCTTTTTTGAGTTTTTGTAATAGAACTGAAGCTCAGTTAAAATCTATAGATTCCGGCAATCCGGTTATTCACCAGATTCATGAAAAATTAAATACAATAAACAAATATTTTGAAAAACATAGAAGTTTTATTAATCTGAAATTATTTAAATATCGCGTAACTACAGACAGCCCTACAACGCTTAAAAAGTATTGGCGAGAAAGAACCTTTTTCTGTCCAGATGGAGAAAACCGTCTTTTTAGTTTGCATGTCAGATTAACACCGTTTGAAATGCGCTTGTATTTTGGGTGGGATAAGGACACTGTAATTATTGGCCATATTGGTGAGCACTTGCCAATTGTAAGTGAAAATTAATTCCACAATCTCAAAGTAAAACAATGAAGAAATTGTCACTCTTACCCAAAAGACTTTCCCCGGGGGATAAGATCGGTGTTGTTTGTCCGTCAAACGAAATTGCTGGCCAAAAACAAACAGAGGAGCTACGAAGGGGTATTAAGTTTTTTGAAAACCTTGGATTTAAAGTTGAAAGAGGTAAGAATCTCTGTTCAGCAAATCCACAAGACAGAGCAAATGACATAAACGAGTTTTTCTTAAACCCTGATATTAAAGCAATATTTTCGGCTCAGGGTGGCGATACATCTGAAAGGGTACTAAAGTTTATTGACTGGAGCGCAGTAAGTGAAAATCCCAAAATCTTTATGGGATTAAGCGATGTTACGGTATTTTTAAACGCAATATACACAAAAACCTCACTTATCCCATTTCACGGCGGCGATGTCAGATACCACTACGGTAAAAACCCTACTGAATACGATAAGACAGAGTTTACAGACCGCCTTATCAACGGCTGTACCGGCAAAATAAATCCCTCAGGTGACAGAAAAACTATCCGAGGTGGCAAGGGTTCAGGGAACCTTCTGGGCGGTAACCTCAGATGTCTCCTTAAACTTGTTGATACACCGTTTTGGCCTGACTTTACCGGAGCAATCCTTATGCTTGAAGCCCTGACAATGGATGAATTACGCTGTGTTGAGTATCTTAAAATTTTGCGACAAAAAGGAGTCTTTGATAAAATCTCCGGAGTGATTGTTGGCTTTGTCTATTCGATGGAGATTGAAAAGCCTGATGCGCCGCAGATGGAGGATATTTTGTTAATGGAAACCAGAGACTATAATTTCCCAATTCTAAAGGTAAGGGACTTTGGCCACGGCTGCCCCAACACGGTTTTACCCATAGGCGCCCAGATAGAACTTAATGCCGATAATCTAACCTATAAGATAGTAAGCAATGTCATTTAGGAAAAACCCACTCTGGTATTAGATTTAGCAGCAGCCTGAGCTTTCCGAGCATCCGCATGTTGGCTCCCCGCCTCTTATAATACTGTTAATTAGCGCAGTAGCACATCCCACGCCTCTTTGCACACTTAAAGCTCCAAAGGCACAATTTGTTACGCACGCTCCACACTCCATACACTTGTCACTGTCTGAGATTTCGGCTTTTCCTGCCTTTATTTCAAACACCTCGTGAGGACACACGTTTACACACATGCCGCAGCCGGTACATTTGTCTGCATAAAACTCAAGAGTTGATACATTTGACAGATATTTCATAAAACCCTCCATTGGTTTACCTTATAGAGCGCCAGTACGACGACGCTTATAACTGCCGATGCTATATAAAGCGGTACGGCATATTTTAATTCCTTCTTAACTCCCGACATACCGGTAAAAGTGGTAGCACCGGTAAACTGCAAAGTTACGTAAGAACTTATCATAGGGAAAAGTACATACGCAAAAACAGTTAGCTCAAAAGTCGTGCTGTTTAGCCAGGAAAACAACAACCTAAAAATCCAGACCATAAAAATACCAACTATCCAGCCCTTTACGGCAAAAGATTTAAACGGTATGGCAGGTAGTAGCAACGGCGTTATGAATGCTCCTGAGAGTATTGCAATCAAACCAAAAATAAAAAACGGAAACGCTCCCTTTATAGCAGTGGCAAAGTTAATACCCGACATAGACACACCAAAAAATAAAAACATTACCACTGCAAAGACTGCAAAGATACGCATTGATGGGATTATTTCCATAGGAGTTAGGACTAATCTGTCAATCATTGAAAAGCTCACATTACGCATGGCTTTTGTCGCTACACAGCCGGATCTAATATAATCCTTAAGGTCACAGGCATATACAGGGCCAAAAAGCACCTGAAACCCAGTGGCTTTCTTAACCGTATGGGCACTGACTCCGGGAGCGCCAAGTTGAGGCACTATGATTTTTCTATGGGTTACTATGCTTGTTAGTTGAATTTTTAAAATTCTGTTAATCATCTCCTCAGTACCAAATGTTCCCTTACCTGCCGCACACCACACATTAATCCCCTTGGTATCCAAAACCATTATCCACACGTTTTCGCCGCTGAGAGACTCTCTGACTTTATCAAAGGTGAGTTTATAATTTGCCGTAACAACGACATGTGAGTTTTGATCAGGCTCTCCAACGGCATATAGTCCCGGAGTTACCGTGTAACTGTTTCTAAAGCCGCTTATTCTGCAAAGTAGGTGTTCTAAAAGCTCAGACTTTGTAATCTCTGTTGACACCTTGTAAGCAATACAGGCAGGAGTGTTAACAGTTCCGGTTATCCATTTCTTATGTTGTAGGGTTGCCTCCGGAACTGCTAGGACAGGCTTTTCAGCATTACAACCACAGCCTGTGCTACTATGTTTTGGCACACAGCATTCATTTTTTAGATTTGCGGTATCCAGTGACTTATCTTTTTCCATAATTTTTGTTCTCCTTAAGTTACATCTTTGACAATAGTGCCAAGTTGTCCTTTTATAGTATTAACCAAACTCTCTACACGGGTAAGAGTGATACAACAAACGTCTCCGTCTTTTTCCCATACACTTACTGCAAACTTATCTCCACCCTTTATTTTTGCTTTTTCGCGTAAATCTTTGGGGAGCACCATCTGTCCCCTT
The DNA here is from genome assembly GCA_015233895.1 of Nitrospirota bacterium. Lineage (NCBI taxonomy): Bacteria > Pseudomonadati > Nitrospirota > Nitrospirota bacterium. The sequence continues at coordinate 55,339 of JADFXG010000011.1, forward strand.
TCATCAACACCTACTATGGCCTCAACTCTGCAACACGTATCAGTTAAACACATACTGAAATCATCTTTTACGTCACTTTTGTCTTTTTTCACAACACCTTCCTTTTATTAATTATTCATAATATTCTGATTTAACTGATATTACTTACTATGCTGATAATTCTTATTTTTGTCAAGTAAAAATTTTGTGTTTCTATCTGTGGTTTGTTTTATTCTCTTTATCCATTCAATTGATGCTATATCGTAACCCTTGAGGGATAACTCTGATTATTCTATGCAGGCTTGCTGAAAGGACACTGTTTATCTATCACTCCTGCCATATTCCCTGCCAGTTGTTATCAGGGAGGAATTCTTTGAGGTGTTCTGTTGTTTTAAGGTATTTAGCGCTGGGGCCGTCGTGCGGGTCAATGGAAAGGCAGTGTTTAAAGCTTTCAGCGGCCTCATCCCAATTTCTGTTATAGTAGTGTTGTTGAGCCATATTGAAGATGTTTAACAGTGTTTTTTTATTTTCATCAAGCGTACAGAAGTTTGATATCAGTTCATGGAACTCGTTAGGGCGCTTTTTTAGTTGTGATGCAAACTGATTAAGCCGTTCATTTATAATCCGCTCGTTTGTTTTCATTTCAGCGGTTATAGCAGTAGTATCAACGCTGATACCAGATTTATTCAAAAGTGTTTTCAGATGCTCTGAAAGCTCTGTTGCGATTTTGTCAGCCTCAGTTGCATACGATATTCTTTTATTAATTGATAGCAGTCTTTTCTCAAGTACATCCACTCTGCTATAGAGTGAATCTGACAGAGCACGCTCACCCATGTCTTTTAATATTTTTATATAAGGCACAGCCTTTATAATCTCTTTATACAATTCGGAAAGCCTTTTCTCTGTGAATGATACGTTAGAGGTGGATTGAGGCTCCGGAATCGGGATGCTTAAAGTTACGGCATGCCCTTCAGTTTTAAGGAGAAGCGTTTTTATCTCTGCTTCAATTTCTGTAATGTTGAGAATATCCTTTGATTTCATATACTGTACAGCAACGGTGGAAAGTTCGGAAAACATGGTCTTTATTTCAGTTAACAGTTCCGAGCCGGGTAAATCTTTTTCGGAGAAATAGTCATGATAACCGATGACCTTTTCAGGGCGCATTCTGCTTAAAGAATTCAAAATAAGCGCAGGGATTGGCTTGTCTTTCCAAAAGTTAAGAAAACGGTCTTTCCTCCAGCCTATGACCTCATATATCTTAACAGATTGTGCAGCGTGAGCTCTTTCAAATGCACCGAGGTTACGTGCCTCGATGTGGTCCTTTACGAGGTCATAGGTACTCTCTGACATCATGATGCACGTATCAAAGATCTTATTAGCTGGTTCAAGCTCCTCAGCAAATGTTGCGGCATCACCCATGGCTGTGTACTGCATATGATTGTACGAGCCCATAATGGCTGCTGAGATTACGCCCGTGTTGATTCCCATTCGTGCTGTTATCATAACCCCATACTCTATGGCTATCATACGCTGGATGACTTTTAATTCCTCCTGGCTATACAGTGCACTGAGGCAACACTTCAGGGCCTGATCATTATCGTCAAGAGGAATACCAAAGTCAGCCTTAATAGCATCTCCCTCATACTTGTCAACGTATCCGTCATAAGACATTATGATGTTGCTCATTGGCGTAAGATAGATGTTAAGAATATCAGCAAGTTCCCTGGATGTCACACCCTCAGATATAGTTGTAAAGCCGGATACGTCGGATGAAAACATTGTAGCAAGTTTTTTCTCACCTCCACGGTTAAACTTTTCAGGATGCTTCTCTAGCATCTTAAGCACTTCAGGAGATACCATGGCAGAGAACATTTTACGAATTTTTTGCCGTTCCATACTCTCCCTTATGTACTTATATAAAATTCCTGAGATAAAGGCAAGGGCAATTGCAGATACTGCCTGAAATGTAGGCAGAAGCAGCCCCTGTTTTGTAAAGAAATACCAATCAAGCATTGCGTACACTGCGGTAACTAATAAAGTTACAGGACCGCTCCTAATCGGAGTAAACAACATAACTACGTTAAGAACAATAACTACCAAAATAAAATTCAGAGAATATTTTAGCCACACCGGACAGTCTGTCAAAAACTGGCCTGTCATAATTGTGTTAAGCACATTGGGCATAAGGTCAAGCATGGGATGATGTCTAAGGTATGGAGTAGGATTCAGTGCGGTCAAAGCGGTAGCGGTCAAGCCATAAAACACTATCTTATCTTTCAGATAAAGAGGTGATATAACTGTGCGTTTACTGTCTATATCAATATCCGGCATAACAAAAAACAAAGGGCGTACCCTATAAACGTCGTTTCTTTTAATGTGGTAGGCAATCAAGTTGTAAGATTCCGTTAAGTTCATTGATTTAAGGTCATTTTCGGTAAGAGACAAGTCTGTGATAACATCTTTAAGTGGAGGGACTACTTTGTTTTCCACATGCTTTTTAACTATATAATTGTTAAACTTAATCTGCTTTGCCATCGAAAGCCAGAAATTATCTGTAGGGTCAAGTCCCATGGATGTCAGAGCCTCTGCTTCTGACATCCCGTGGTCAACTATGTTTTGTTCAATATAAAAGGCTGCAAAAGCACGGGCGAAAATTTTATCAGCTGCTTCTTTAGATATATAAGGCAACTCAGAAAGTTTTAGAGGCACATATTTTTCTATATCCTCAGCTACAGGAATCTTTTTGATTTCATCCTTAGTAATCTGATACGCTACCAGTTCGGATATCATGCTAAAGGGCAGACGCGCAAATGTATCATTATAGCTGCCCGCCCAGTTAATGTTCATGCTGCCTGTGTTGTCAACAGGAATCTTTACGAAGGAGTTTTTTCCTTTTAGTTTTATATATCGACTGTCACCTGTGTAAATATTCTCTGTATGAAGCAGCTTGCGGACAAGGTTAAGCGGAAGTGAACCGTATAGCATGTTTTGGTATATAGCCATAAGAGGATACTTTCTAACCACACCGTCAGGGGAAAGGTGGATTTGGTTAAATCCTGCGCAAGCCATGCTTTTTAAGATACTCTCTTTGGGTATGATTATGTTTGTAGCTACAGGGAAATTCCATTTAGAGCCTTCTACCGCAGTTTTTGCTGAAAGAAGTTCTAAGCTGTGTTTTTCTATAGTTGTGGCGGATGTCTTTAGTGTGCCGGTAACACTATGTTTGCCATCCGGTTCCGGTATTTTAAAATCAACATCTGCACAAGCATTGCCATTTTTCTTTAAACTGTCACTCAGATACTCCTCATAGTCAGGAATTGTGGAACCAATGTCCTTTTTCCCATATCCGGCAAGAATTCTATTTTTGACACTCTCTAAAGAACCCCTGTCTATGGCGTTATTGCTGCCTTGTGAAAAATCCATGTTAACAAAAACAATATCCGCAACACCGTATTCAGTCAGAAAATTCACGATGTCACCGTGTATGAACCACGGCCATGGCCACCGTCCGGTAACATCTATGTCTTTGTCGTCAATGTCAAGAGTTATGATGTTGGGGTAAATCTTAATTTTAGGCCTTAACTGAAATTTTACATTTAAAATCCTGTTTTCTATGATGTCAAATGATCCCAGAGCGATAAAAAGTGTTAAAAACAGGGAAACGGAAAGTAAGAGAGCCGCCATAGGAACAAATCGTTTGTACCTTTGAGTTGCTAATAAAAGAAATTTCATATCATTTCCTTGTCTGGATAAACTCACCTTGCCACGATGGCGGAGGAGGAGATTCCTTATAAAACTCTATTCTTTTAATTAAAGACTCAGCCGGAGGGTCTCCCGGCAGTACTGCCGCCGAAAGTTTAAACATATCGAGAGCCTCATCCCATTTCCGCTGAAAATACAACTGCAACCCTGCCTCGTAGTGCGTTTTTGACTTTAATACCGCATCAGAAGGACTGCCAAGATGTGCAGCCATTTCATGATATACCTCTGGCTTAAGTTGAAGCTTTGCATAGAATTGTTCTACGACAGTCCTGAACTTTGCCTGATAATTAAGTAAAGATACATTGAGTTTTCTTATTTGTGCCTCTGATGAGCCTTTAACTTGTTGTATATATCTTTCCATTTCGTTTATACAGCCAATGATAACTTCACTTTCAGGATTTTCTTTTAAAAGAAAACGATTTTGAAATAAACTGGCTTTTGCTAACACGTTGTTAGACTCTTCTGATAGCTCATTCAGAGTGTAATCGGTGTGTTTTATCGTATGAGCACTCTCGGAAATCAAATTTTTCATGCTGCTTAGTTCTGTAACAATGTCGGAAAGTACATCATTTTTGGGCAGAAATGGTTTAAACTCACGGCCAAAAACATTTGCCATACTATGTCTGAGCTGTCTCATAGCCATAACTATACCAAGAAATTCAATCCTCCACTCAGTTATTAAAAGCTCTGAGACAAGAGGTATGGTATTGTCAAAAAAGGTGAAAATCTCAACAGCTGATTCAAATCCTGTGTCCTTAGCACGTTTTTTCCACACATCCCTGTAACAGAAAAACTTCTCGGCAGAGCACTTTAACCAGTTATACTTTACAAATTGCGGAACTGGTTTGGATTTATGAAAATCTCTGTAAGCCTCCGTAACCCACCCAAGGACCTCATATATTGCAGTAGGTTTTGTTTTTCCTTTAAGCAGCAGCTTATCCAACATCCTCAGGTGTACGTAGTCTTTTATTTCAGGAACGGTGTCTTTTCCTGTCAGAGCATTTCTTGCGTTATAGATAAAATTAGCAGCCATAAACCGTGCGGATACGTTAACTGAATCCCCCATGACGGTGTACTGGAATTTTCCTTCAGATCCCATATTACCCGCTGAAACGTATCCAAAATTAAACCCCATCGAGACAGACACTGGCCGCCCATAGCGCATGGTAACAAATCTTTTAAAAGCCTCTATGTCAAGATTCTGTTCGATAGTGGCAAAGGCACACTTTACAGCGCTCTGCGGGTCATCCAGAGGGACTCCGAAGTCAGCCATGATGACGTGTCCTTCGTACTTATCTATATAACCGTCATAGCTGGTAATGATCTCGCTGTTGGGAGACAAATATATGCTCAGTATGGCCGGCAGTTCATCCGGAGACACATCTTTAACAATATCCGACATGCCTTGTATAAGAGAAAAAAATGTTGTCACGGCTTTTCTTTCACCTGTCAGAGCGAATTTGTCAGGATTGTTTTCCATCGTCTTTAAAATAGATGGCGAAACCATCTTGGAAAACATTAGTCTCATTAGTTTTCTTTCAAAATATGCCTCCACATACCTCACAAGCGCTAAAGCCAGAAATGTAATTGCAATAGCCCCCACTGGCACCACCCAATTAAACCAGTACCCTTTTGTAACCCACAATCTGTACGTAACAATGATATAGCTAAGGGCTAAGACAGCTGAGGCTGGAAAAGCCATCTGAAGGACTAAAAAACTGCAAAGCAAGCCGGTTATAATGGAAAGAAGTATGGTGATAGCATAAGTATAAGTCTCAGGAACGTGCCACAGGAAATTACCTGTCAGTATGGTGTTTATGGCATTTAGGTGATAAGAGACCATAGGTGAGCTTTTTTCAAAAGGGGTTGGATTAAGATCAATAGTGCCGGTGCCGGTAAGACCTGCTATGAAAAGTTTGTTGTTAAGGTCAACCGGAGAAAAAGGTGATAAAACTCCATTATTTTTTACTTGTAGCAACGGTGGGAAGTAGTACGGATAAATGTCTCTTAATCGTCCTTTTTTTGCAAAAGAATGAATATTTCTAAATATTTCAAAGACAAGTTGGGCATCTGTATTTTGTGGATAGACTTTATTGAACTCTTCAAAGGTAATGGAGGGCTTCTGAGTAATAACTTTTTCAATATTGTATGCAACCCTGATTTCATTTAAGTCTTTCTTAAGGCTGCTGCCGTTATTGTCATAGAGCTTCATAGTTTCAAAGACAACATTGTCGTCAACTCCTGAATCAATCAGTTTAGATATAAACCAGGCATTTGCGGTTTTTTCAGAAATTTGTGAACTTTCCGCGCCAGTGACAAGGCTTTCCTCGTCAATAGCTGTTTTAATTGTTGTTTTAAGAGCCTTAAAACCCTCTGCTGTCAGTTCATAGTTTGATTTCCTCGCCTCTTCTTTTGCCCGTATAACGGCATAGTAGTATGATATGTGTCTAAAGGGCACGTGCAGAAATGTGTCATTAGATTTACCTGCCCAGTTGACAAGCATTTGAAAGTGCTTATCAATGGGGATTTCAATATCAGAGCGGGTTTGAGCATTTAGCTTTTTAGCGTTTTTTAAAGTTAAAGATTCTCCCTGAGAAATTCTCATTTCATTTAGTTTAAAGTCAAGGACGTTGGAGAGCATTGAAAGCACCAGAGGATAAATCTCAGAGTTATCATAGTATCTAAGTAGTGGGTAGTTTCTGACCACTGAGTCTTCATCAAATCCTGGTTGTGCAAAGCCAAGGCCAGTGGAGGCTGTGATAAATTCAGGAGATGGCGGTGTGATGTTTATGTCTTTAAGCAGTGAGCTATTATAAGCAGTAGAAGTTGGCAAAAACGTTTTCTTTAATAACCCCATTGAGGCCTTCTCTGAGTCTGTCATCTCAGAGTTTAAGCGCTTAGTTTGCCCAAGAACTTTATTTATATCATTAGTGACAGCGGTTTTGCCATAAATTTTGGTGAAATAAGCAAGATAGACAATCCCTGCTTTTCTGATTGACTCTGCAAATTCCTTATCGTAATCCTTAAAAGAGGTTTCAACCACAGTGTTAAATTCCTTAAAGCCATGAGTAATTTCTGCTGATGTATAATCTCTGATTTTTTCAGGTAAAAAACGTACATTTTCCTTTTCAACAAAAAACACATCAAACCCGATGGCTTTAGCACCATAAAAACTCAAAGTATTAACAAGGGCTACCTCGCGCATCCTGGACCACGGCCACTGCCCGCATAAGGACAGTGATTCGTCATCAAAATCTATATAGCCTATATCTTTAGATGTTGCAACAGGAGGCCTTAACCGGTATCTGAGGTCAAGCGTGTAGAGTTCTATGTCATTCGGAATCTTTAAAAATCCTGAAAAGATCGCAATGGCACCAATTATAAAACCAAACAGAACTCCATAGAGTGTTTTTCCTGTTTTTGTCTTTAGATTGAGTAATTTCATTATTTGAGAGAGTAGTCATCTTACTAATGGCACAAAGCCAAAAATACAGTTTCCTATCTGTTAGTGTTTCATTGTTTTTGGTTATACAATTCTATAATTTTATCTGTCACGTCAATAGATGACTTGTGGTAAGCTATCCCACCGGTGTTTTTCTCCATTATAATTGTATAGTCGTATTTTTTCCCTATCTCATTTATTATTTCATTTAAGTCTTTAAACACCTGGGCTTTCAGCCATTTTTCCATCTTGAGCACTTCCTGATCGAGATCTTCTTTCTGTCTTTTCAGTTCTTTCAGTTTCTGGGTAAATTGCTCTTCTGTTTTTAGTTTTTCCTCCAGTTTGAGGTCTGCCTTGTCAATTTTCTCTTTTAACTTTTTAAGTTCCTCTTCTTTTTGCACAAAAGGAACCTTCTTTTTTGATAACGTATCATCATATCTTTTCTGGTATTGCTTTACAGGTTTAGCCTCAGCAATTACTCTCTGTATTTCAAACACTCCAATTTTTATAGACTCAGCACTTTGTGCACTAACGGTAAACACTGTAAATACTTGCACAAGAACACAAATAGCTATCAGTGGAAATCTCTTCATCACTATATTTCTCAACCTCCTAAAGTTTATACTCAATTCCGGCAGTGTACATGTTTCGTATGTATTCGTAAATGAAAACATTAGATTTAACATCTGAATGTGTGAAGTTAAAGTTGACAGTAACATTCTTCATGACTTGCCAAATGAGACTTGCACCACCCGTATAAGAATCATCCCTCCTCATAACATAAAACACATCATTTACATTACTGTATCTTTGGAAAAATGCCTCACCTGTAAGTATGCCTGTAAGAGTTTTTTCTTTAACAGGAACAACAAGTCCAACATTGAACTTATGTCCTTCATTTACCCAATTACTGCCTAAGGTGTTATCAAAGGAGTAATCGTACTTTATGTTAAGCATGCCGAGGCCTTTGGAAAAAGCATACACATAACCCAGACCAGTTAGGTATCTGTCCGCATCCCTGTTCTCTTCAGGAGCGAATACCTGTCCCATCATTTTAAGCTTCTCAATACCCATATACATTTGCACTATGTTGTTAGGCTTAAAGACCCAACTGTAAGTAGGCTTAACAGATAAAGAATACATGTAGGGCGTATCTCTCAGTACAGCATGTGTGAAGGAGATGGGAAATGAAACTGCAGAGTTTTTGAGATTATATCCTGGGTTTAAAGTTAAACTATTTACATATAAATTATGGGTCTCATTTTTAAAATAAACCGTACTAAGGAAATTATATTGAGCATTGAGAAACCATTTGCTGCCAAGGTTTGGACGATAATCCACTCTAAGCATGTTTAATATGGCGCTGTCTTTTTCCCCTGTAATTATTAACCCAGGAATATCATCAACGGGTTTGTCTAACACATTGTCGTCATACCTGTAAGACATACCAATAGTAACTTGCCACGGCTTGAACATCTCCTTGCCTTTTGCTAACTCCTTTTGATACTCCTTTGCAAATGTAGCCGTATCAGATTTCGGATCAGCTGCTACCACGTTGTCCAGATAGCTGGAGGCTTCATCAAATCGTCTCTCCCTGCCATACGCTATAGCCAGTTGGAAATCTGCTGTCTGAGCCACTGTTGGATCAAGCTCTTTAGCTTTTTTAAATGCAGTTATGGCCTCAGAGTTATCATCATCTTTTAACAACACCAACCCTTTTAAAAACGCAATCTGTCCTGGTACTACATCGTTATTTTCTGCTTTTTGTATCCACTGCAGCGCCTCTTCAAGTTTATTTGAGACATACAGGGTTCCTATCAGCTCCACATAGGCCTCTTTCATCGGGGGTACATAGTGGAGTGATTCTTTAAGATACTTCTCCGCACTTTTTAAATCACCTATCTTCTTAAAAGTAATCCCCAGATAATAAGATATAACTGAGGTGGCAGGTTGCTCCTGTTGGGCTTTTTTTAACAGCTCCAACGCCTCCTCGTAATTCTCAGCCTTAAACTGCTCTATTCCTTCAGATATATAGTCTGTGGCTCCATGTAAAGCATTGGGACTTAATCCCAGAAGCAAAATCAAAACACATATACTTACTGCTCTCTTAAGAGCAACTCCACTCACTTTTATATTTACCACGAGCAAATCTCCATTGAATCGTCTATATTTTTAGCAACGCTGTTTAATGCGCAACAGTGTAGCCTGTAACATTGTCTTCACATAAAATACCTGTTACGGCTCTTTTTGGAGCAGTTAACCCCTGTAAACATGTCATGAGTATGTTTAAGCACGATGCTTGAATGCCAGAGGAGTCAAATGACACGTTACCTATAAATGAAAGAGTCCCCCCATAGGCGCCGGATGTACCAACATCTGTTGAGGATAATGTTAAAGTTTCATAACCTGTGACAGGGCTATAGACAGAAGCTGTTTTCCCTGAGAAAGCTATCTGTCGTGTCATCGAACTTTTGAGCAGGCTTGCGGTGCTAAAAGTTTGTGTTGTTGATGTTGGCGTATCGTTGTCTGCTGAGTCCACTGTAAAGCTGACTGTCATATTTTCTGAGGACATGTTAGATGTCAAACAGTACACAACGTTATTTGTACTTGTATGTAGATACGGCAGATGATAATAGACAGCAGTATTGGCAGGAACATTACTGATGGCAAAAAGAATGATAATAAAAAGACTAAATAATATTATTGCATATTTCCCTAAATTTTTCATCTGATATCTCCTGTTTTTCTAGTTAATGTATGAGACACCTTCTCTATTGTCGTAGATATTGGTGTCGTCACTAAAGAAATAAATGGGACGGACACTATCCCTGCACCGTTTCCTGATAAGCTGCCGTCAGCGTACGAACCTGAGGCTACACCGTACATATTCACGTTGCCTGACCATGTACTGCCATTTAGGTATCCCCCTGAGGAAAGGTCTGCGTTAGTCGTTGAATCTCCTATAAGCGCTGCCCAACTACCAGTTGCCCATTTATAAAAGTGCCAATAAAGTGTTAGTCCATCTGAATTACCAAAAACTATCTCTTTACTGGTTATATTTGAACTTGTTAGATAGCTGCTAAAAGAATAGGAACCTGTCACACTCCCTATCGTATATATTGATGGGGCTGAACCGCTGGAGGAGGCAAAAAACACTACATTCCCCAACGTTATATTCATATAATCTCCGTTGATCGATAAAGAACCAGTAAGAGTTGTTCTTCCAATCTCAACAGAAGGCAGGTTTAAATAGCTGAGTGAGCTTATGGCTGATGATGTGGAACAGCCCGAGGCTCCTGTACTGTTTCCACAAGCAAGATTTAAAAACGTTGCAACGTCCATGTAGATTCCTACACTTCCAAACTCAATTACGTTTGCGTTTCCACCTAATCCATCATCATAGGATGTCAGTGAACCTAACAACCCTCCACTGTATATCACAGATTTATTATTTGAGTCAACATAGGTTGAATATACGTTGCCGTAATATACACCATTAGTGTTACCGTTAATGGAAACCAGTGAATAACCAGGACCATAACTATACAGATTCGCAAGCCCTCCGTACTGGTTATCATATGCAGATTCGTACCCTGAGTACATATTGTGCGCAAAAGCAATACTATCTATTCCTTCATAGATAAAGCCATGGCTGAAAGATACTCCATAATAAGCGTCTGACACATTGATTGGAACATAGGTTAGATTGCCGTTTCCTGACCAACCCCCACTGTTGTTGAAGCTTCCGGTTATACCGCCTGAACCGTTATAATACGAGACCATTGCTCCAGAGCCATCGGTACCATAATAGATACCAGCAAAATCAGCGTATAGATCATTAGGGCTACCATCGCTTCCTTTAACTCCAGCCAAATAACCCGACACAGTGTACCCAGAATATGAGCCGCTTATCGAACTTAACCAAAGTGGATACATAGTGGTGTTTGCATTTGAATACGTACCGGAGGCTGTCACAGATTCAGTAGTTATCGTCGATGTATCGGATGGAAACGCACCTGTTAAAGTCCCTGAGACGCCATCTGATGTTCCATTGTTGTAAGGGTATGAGTCCAATGAGACACCGTAAAAACCATAGTATGAGTCTTTTGTAACAGATGAGGTAAATAGCGCTGTTGTTGTCGTAGCTGTTGTAGTTGTGGTTGTCTCTCCGCCACCACCACCTCCTCCAGATGTTGTTGTGGTTGTCGTAGAGGTAGTAGATGCTGTGGTTGTGGTGGTTGTTGTCGGTGCTGTTGTAGTTGTAAGCGCTGTTGTTGTGGCCGGTGCTGTTGTCGTTGTAAGTGCTGTTGTTGTGGCTGGTGCTGTTGTAGTAGTCAGTGCTGTTGTAGTTGTCAATGCTGTTGTAGTTGTAAGTGCTGTTGTAGTTGTAAGTGCTGTTGTTGTAGTCAGTGCTGTTGTAGTTGTAAGTGCTGTTGTAGTTGTAAGTGCTGTTGTTGTTGTAAGTGCTGTTGTTGTAGTAAGTGATGTTGTCACAGTAGGTATATTGCCAGTACCCGTACCCGTACCAGTGCCAGTGCCAGTACCCGTACCCGTACCAGTGCCCGTACCAGTGCCCGTGCCAGTGCCCGTGCCAGTACCTGTGCCCGTGCCAGTACCTGTGCCAGTACCATTACCTGTGCCATTACCTGTTGTGTCAGACGAACCAGAAGATCCGGATGATGACCCTGAAGATCCGGACGATGACCCTGAAGATCCGGACGATGACCCTGAAGAGCCAGAGGATGAGTCAGAAGAGCCAGATGATGATCCGGATGAACCGGACGATGACCCTGAAGAGCCAGAGGATGAGTCAGAAGAGCCAGATGATGATCCGGATGAACCGGACGATGAGCCTGAAGAGCCAGATGATGATCCGGATGAACCTGATCCCGATGACGAGTCAGAAGAGCCTGATGATGATCCAGAAGAGCCTGATGATGATCCAGAAGAACCGGATGATGACCCTGATGATCCAGATGAACCGGATGACCCTGAGGATCCAGATGAACCCTGTCCTCCGCTGCCACCACTACCACCACTACCTCCACTGCCACCGCTACCACCAGTGCCTCCACTGCCACCACTGCCACCACTGCCACCGCTGCTGGAGGATTTAGGTGCCGGCGTTGTATCTTTACCGTAACTGTTCTTTTCAGATTGTGTCATTGTGGTTGGAGCTGAAGGCGCTTGTCCCAGAGCTACAGAGGTTTTTTGCCCCGCATTTACTTTTACCTCCGGACTGCCTGAAATCTCTGTACTTTTTACCCCTACGCTACCGTCTGCAGTTCTAATATCCGTACCGGTATTGGAATTAAAAGAGGTTTGCCAGTCTGTTCCTCTGACTCCGGCAACTGCGTTAGGGGTGTGGATTTCAAAATGGTCAGAGCTCTTAGCTCCTGCAAGGCGAGAAGCTATACTCTTTTGCACAATAGCTTGTACCTTACCCCTTGGAAGGGCTAACTTAGCATGATATACTCCGTCCGTTACCTTAAACTCGTTTATATCAACTCGTGTATTTTCTGCAAGCCTTACGATACTGCCATCATTGAACATTATCTCAGCCTTTGACTTACTCTTGGTTCTAAGTACATCCTGTTCACTTATTAAATCTCCCACTTTAAGTACTACTGCAGGAAGTTTCCCGCCTCGAAGCACGTCAACGGTACCATCAATTGCAGTTACTTTTCCGACAGAATTATCGGCATGTAACTGTCCGATGAAAACTAAACTCAGTAGTAAAAATACGATAATTAAACCAATTTTTCTGTTTTTCATTATTAATTCTCCGCTTTAATTTCCATTGTCACAGACATGTCCTGTCATTAGCCGTTTAGGGTTTAATGTCCCCTGATAACACTCAAGCAGCACGCTTTTACAACTTGCCTCCGTACCGCTTGTGTAAACCGATGTTGAGGTAAATTTGAGAAATCCCCCGTATATGCTTGCTTTGTTGGTATCACTCATAATTATAGTCTCATTATTAGATGATGACAACGAGATAGTATTTTGCGAAAATTTTATAATATACATTTTTTTAGACGCCAAATAATTAGCAAAAGTGTTGGTTGTGCCGGAGGGTGTCGCATTATCGGCTGCTCCTACCGTAAATTTTACAGTTAAATCCTGTGACGACCTGTTTGATGCGATACAATAGCTTGGGTTAGAGCTATTTGTTGATAAGTAGGGAAAATAATATGTAATATAAGATATGCTTGCTGAATACACTCCGGTAAAGATATAACCCCCAAAGGGTACAGCAACAAGTTTTAATCCGTCTGATGAGGACGCTATGGAATACCAATCTCTGCTACCGGCACTCGTTTGCTCTGTCCATGTAGCTCCTGAATCTGTTGAGGTATAAATAAACCCGCCATAATCTATCGCAGCAAGTTTAGTCCCATCTGATGAGGACGCTATCCCACCCCAAAATCTGCTGCCGGAACTGGTTTGCTCAGTCCATGTAGAACCTGAATTTGTTGATGTATATATATAACCATTATTTATGCCACCAACTACGGCAGCGAGCTTTGTCCCATCTGATGATGATGCTATTGAAGTCCAGGTTCTATTGTCAGCAACGGTTCGCTCAGTCCAATCAACACCCGAATTTGTTGAGGTATAGATAAACCCACCAGTACCATCAGTACCACTATCTACGGCAGCGAGTTTTGTTCCATCGGATGATGACGCTATCCCATTCCAACCTCTAATGTTAGAATTGGTTTGCTCTGTCCAATGATCACCTGAATTTGTTGAGGTATAGATATAACCTGGGGAATAATCTGTAGCAGCGAGTTTTGTTCCATCTGATGAGGACGCTATTGCATACCAACTTCTGCTACCGGAACTTGTGCGCTCTGTCCATATAGCACCTGAATTTGATGAGGTATAAAGATAACCTGGACTACCATCTGCAGCAACGAGTTTTGTTCCATCTGATGATGACGCAATTGCAGCCCAAAATCTGCTGCCGGCTAAAGTTTGCGGTGTCCAATTATCTCCTGAATTTGTTGAGGTATATATATACCCACCTGAGCCACTGCCATCATAATCAACAGCAGCGAGTTTTGTCCCATTATCTGATGACGCTATTCCACCCCAATCTCTGTTACCGGCGTCGGTTTGCTGAGTCCATGTCCACCCTGCATAAGACACTGTTGGCAACAACAATATTAACATTAACAACAAAACAAAATATTTCGCTAAAAAACTGTGTGTTTTCATAACCGTATCATTATTCATTCAATTAACCTTTTAAACCTGCCTTTAATGCCCAAGTGCTGTTGAAGACACGGTGTCTATACAAGCATAACCAGTAACGGGTCTTCTGGGTTCACTATATCCTTGTAAACAGGAGATTACAACATTATGACAGGAGGCCTGAGTGCCTGATAAATATGCAGCCGTACTAACAAAAGCCAGAGACCCGCCGTATGAGCCTGAATTAGCAATATTCGATAATAAAGACAGAGACTCAGTTCCGCTTAGTGGATTATAAATTGAGGCGGTTTTTTCTTGAAACGTGAACAGCCGTGTAGTTTGGCTGTTAAGATAGTTTGAAAATGTTTGTTTACCGGCACCGGCAGCAGGTGAGTTATTGTCAGCCGATTTCACTTCAAAGCTAACGGTCATATTCTCTGAGGATAAGTTTGAAGCTATACAGTAAACGGTATTATTTGTATTTGTATGAAGATAGGGGATGTTGTATGCAACAGTTGAGGGATAGTAGCCAGTGTAAATATAGCCACCATAAAGTGCAGCAGCAAGTTTTGTCCCATCTGATGATGACGCAATTGCATTCCAACTTCTGCTGCCGGCACTCGTTTGAGCAGTCCATGTAGCTCCTGAATCTGTTGATATATATATATAGCCACCAGAAACTGTAGCAGCGAGTTTAGTCCCATCTGATGATGACGCTATCCCATCCCAGGGTTGGATACCGGCACCCGTTTGTGTAGTCCAATTGCCACCTGAATTGGTTGAGGTATATATATACCCACCACTGCCGCCATTCCAAACTACCGCAGCGAGTTTTGTCCCATCTGATGACGATGCTATTGAATACCAACCCCGGCTACCAGCATTCATTTGTGGTGACCATGTAGAGCCTGAATTGGTTGAGGTATAAATATAACCACTTTCAACTGCAGCAGCAAGTTTTGTTCCGTCTGATGAGGACGTTATTCCAACCCAAAATCTGCTGCCAACAGCAGTATGCGCAGTCCAATTATCACCTGAATTGGTTGAGGTGTATATGTACCCGCCACCGTCACTGCCAAAGTAATCTACCGCAGCGAGTTGTATCCCATCTGACGATGATGCTATTGAATACCAACCCCGGCTGCCAGCACTCGTTTGTTCAGTCCAATTGTCACCTGAATTGGTTGAGGTATAAATATAACCACTATAAGCTCCGGCAGCAAGTTTTGATCCGTCTGCTGATGAAGTTACAGCATGCCAATTTCTGCTACCGGCACTTGTTTTTGCTATCCATGTAGCACCTGAATCTGTTGAGATATAAATGTAGCCTGGAGAAACTGCAGCGACAAGTTTTGTACCATCTGATGAGGACGCTATTGTTTGCCAGTTTTTGCTGCCGGAAACGGTTTGTCCTGTCCAAACCCAGTCGGCGGAAGACACCTCAGGCACCAACAAGATAACCAATAATGATGTTAATAAAAAAATGTGTTTAAATATAAAACTGTGCTTTTTCATGGATAAGTCTCCCACTTTTGCTAAAAAACATCTAATCGCCTCGCAAACAGTATTTATGTAACATTAACACCCCGATAGCAATTTTTTACGACACATTGCCTTTAGTATTATACATTAACAGAAAAGAATAAATGTCAATAACAAATGTTACCTAAAGAATATTTGTTAAAAATATTTTATCTGTGTTAAGGTGGAGGACTATAGTTGTAGTAGTATCCATTTTCACAAACCTGCCCTGTCATCAGCCGCTTAGGGTTAAAAGTCCCCTGATAACATTCAAGCAACACGCTTTTACAACGTGCCTCCGTACCGCTTGTGTAAACAGCTGTTGAGGTAAACGTGAGAAATCCCCCGTATAGGCTTGCATTGTTGGTATCACTCATAATTATAGTCTCATTATTAGATGATGACAACGAGATAGTATTTTGCGAAAATTTTATAATATACATTTTTTTAGACGCCAAATAATTAGCAAAAGTGTTGGTTGTGCCGGAGGGTGTCGCATTATCGGCTGCTCCTACCGTAAATTTTACAGTTAAATCCTGTGACGACCTGTTTGATGCCATACAGTAGCTTGGATTAGAGCTGTTTGTTGATAAGTACGGAATATCGTATGTAACAGTTGATTGACCTTGAGAGAAATACGCAACAACTGAACAGTCAAAAGTTACAGGACTTGTTGTGTAGATGGTGCCGGAAAGGCTGCCTCCACACGTACCTTCTACTGAGGATACCGAATAACCTGTATTAGGGGTAATCGTAAAAGACGTTCCCGTATTATCGTTAACAGTTTGTGCCGTGTTTGGGCTTATACTTCCACCAGCGCCTGCCGATGGGGTTACCGCATAGGTCTGATGTGATGCCGTTGCTGTAACCGTACAGTCAGCTGTTACCGCTCCTGTTGTATAGCTTACTGTTGTATCAACAACCTGAACTCCGGGGTCAGTGCCGCCACATCCTGATACACTTATTATACGAAAACCGGAGGCAGGGGTAAACTGAAATGTTATCGTACCGTTATCAACCACGCCTTGTGGTGAGATTTTGTCTGTAGTTACGTTTGTTAAGGATTCGGTTACTGTCCAGCTACCAAAAACACCTGTATAAATAAACCCACCTGAACCAGTACCATTCTTATCTATGGCGGCAAATTTTGTGCCATCTGATGATGCAGCTATTCCATACCAATGTCTGCTACCGGCATTCGTTTGCTCAGTCCATGTAGCTCCTGAATCTGTTGAAATATAAATATAACCTCCATCAACTACTGCAGCGAGTTTTGAGCCGTCTGATGAGGACGCTATTGCATACCAATCTCTGCTGCCGGCACTCGTTTGCGTAGTCCATGTAGCTCCTGAATCTGTTGAGGTATATATATAATCAGGAGTATCATCAGCTGCTGCTGCAAGCTTTGACCCATCTGATGATGACGCTATTGAATACCAATATCTGCTACCGGAATTTGTTTGAGGAGTCCATGTTTCACCAGAATTGATTGAGGTATATATATAACCATTATCAATAACTCCGACAGCGAGTTTTAACCCATTTGTTGAGGATGTTATAGACCACCAGGATCTGCTGCCGGCATTGGTTCGCGGAATCCATGTAGCCCCTGAATCTGTTGAAGAGTAAATATATCCACCACCGTAATACCCATCTACAGCAGCAAGTTTAGTACCATCTGATGAGGATGTTATTGAACTCCAAAGTCTAATGCCGGCACTCGTTTGCGGAAACCATGTAGCCCCTGAATCTGTTGAAGTGTAAATATAACCACCACCACCATCTCCATTGTTCCCGGCAGCGAGTTTTGTCCCATCTGACGAGGACGCTATTGAATACCAATATCTACTCCCGGCATTCGTTTGCTCTGTCCATGTAGCCCCTGAATCGGTTGAGGTATATATAGAACCCCCATAAGCTACAGCAGCGAGTTTAGTGCCATCTGATGATGACGCTATCCCAAACCAATATCCGGTACCGGCACCCGTCTGTACTGTCCAACCATAATCTGCATAGGACACTGTCGGCACAAACAATATCATCAGTAACAATAAAACAATATAATTTAGTATAAAACAATATTTTTTCATAAAAGTTTCCATTCAATTAACCACCATTAATGCCCGATCACAGTCGAAACAGAGTCTATACAAACATAACCCGTAACGGGTCTTCTTGGTTCACTGTATCCTTGTAAACACGATATCATGATCTTTGAACAGGATGCCTGAGTGCCTGATGAAAACACACCGGTACTGACAAAAGTTAGCGACCCGCCGTATGAGCCTGAATTAGCAATATCTGATGATAAGTCCAAAGACTCAGTTCCAGTTACGGGACTATAAATGGAAGCGGTTTTCTCTTGAAAAGTAAACAGACGTGTAGTTTGGCTGCTAAGATAGTTTGTAAACGTTTGTATGCCGGTAGAAAGAGTGTCGTTGTCTGCCGATTCCACCGTAAAGCTAACATTCATATCTTCTGAGGACAAGTTTGTTGCCACACAGTAAACGACATTATTTGTGTTTGTATGAAGATACGGTAAATTGTATTTAACTGTTGAAGGTTGAGAGCCGGTGTAAATATAGCCTCCAACTTCACTGCCATACTCATCTACAGCAGCGAGTTTCGTGCCATCTGATGAGGATGCTATTGAATACCAACCTCTGCTACCGGCACTCGTTTGTTCTGTCCATGTAACACCTGAATCTGTTGAGGTATAAATATAACCGCCCAAATCGCCAGCAGCGAGTTTCGTACCATCTGATGATGACGCTATTGATTGCCAATATCTGCTATCGGCACTTGTTTGCTCAGTCCATGTAGCGCCTGAATCGGTTGAGGTATAAATATAACCTGGACTATCATCTACAGCAGCGAGTTTTGTCCCATCTGATGATGACGCTATTGAAGACCAATATCTGCTACCGGCACTAGTTTGATTATCCCATGTAGCGCCTGAATCTGTTGAGGTATATATATAACCGCTACTGCTACAAACTGTAGTAGCAAGTTTTGTCCCATCTGATGAGGATGTTATTGAACACCAATTTGTGCTACCAGCACTCGTTCGCTGGGTCCATGTAGCTCCTGAATCTGTTGAGGTATATATATAACCAATAGCTCCACCTTCATCCACAGCAGCGAGTTTAGTGCCATCTGACGATGACGATATTGAGTTCCAATCTCTGCTACCGGCATTCGTTTGCTCAGTCCATGTAGCTCCTGAATCTGCCGAGGTATAAATATACCCATTCCAAACTCCGGCAGTGAGTTTTGTCCCGTCTGATGAGGACGTTATTGAATACCAATTTCTGCTGCCGGCATTCGTTTGTGCCGTCCATGAAGCTCCTGAATTGGTTGAGGTATAAATATAACCATTGCGAACCACTGCAGCAAGTCTTTTCCCGTCTGACGATGAAGCAATTGAATACCAATTTCTACTGCCGGACGTGGTTTTTGCTGACCACATAAAGTCGGCAAGGGACAACACAGGTAAAAGCACAATCAGCGCCGATAAAACAATGTACTTAACAATAAAACTGTATCTTTTCATAAGTACATCTTAGCTAACATCATAAACCACATAATCACTCCAGTGGAAATTACCGGTTTAACAGATTAAGGGTACAGACAGCATCCTCAACTCCAGCACACCCCATTCCAATCTATTCATGGTATAACATAAAAAATGAATAATGTCAATAGGAAGTCAGGATGAAATTACGGTTACACATTCCAAACTTATAAAGATGCAACACTCCCATCCATTTTTCAGTATCCATTGTCACAAACATGCCCTGTCATCAGCCGCTTAGGGTCCAAAGTACCCTGATAACACTCAAGCAACACGCTTTTACAACGTGCCTCCGTACCGCTTGTGTAAACTGCTGTCGAGGTAAACGTCAAAAATCCCCCGTATAGGCTTGCATTGTTGATATCACTCATAGTTAAGCTTTCATTGTTAAAGGAAATTGTATTTTGCAAAAATGTGATTAGTTTGGTTTGCTTAGACGCTAAATTAGATGCAAAAGTGTTGGTTGTGCCGGAGGGTGTGGCATTATCGGTGGCTGCAACTGTAAATTTAACGGTTAAATCCTGTGACGACCTGTTAGATGCCATACAGTAGCTTGGATTAGAGCTGTTTGTTGATAAATAAGGCATATTGTATGTGACTGATGAGGGGTTTTGAGAAAAATTTGCAATAACTGTACAATCTGCCGTTATTGTGCTTGTTGTGTAGGTGCTGCCGGAAAGACTGCCTCCGCACGTGCCTCCTACTGAAGATAACGTATATCCACTATTTGCACTAACCGTAAAAGATGTCGTCGAATTATAGTTAACCGTTTGTGGTGTGTTAGGACTTATATTTCCTCCTGTACCTGCCGATGGGGTTACTGTCCAGGTTTTTCGTGAAGCTGAAGCCGTAACCGTACAGTCTGCAGTTATTGATCCAGTTGTATAAGTCGCATCCGTGTTTACTGCCAGATTTGTTTGAGTAACTCCACCGCATCCTGATACACTTGTTATGTAATAGCCAGATGTAGGATGGAATGTAAATGTTTGAGTAGCGTTATTATTTACTGTTGTTGATGCACCGGATGTTTCAGTTACATTTGCCAAAGTCTCGGTTATACTCCAAGTATTTTGTGAAGCGGTTGCTGTTACTGTACAATCAGAAGTTACAGCTCCAGTTGTATAACTTACCGCCGCATTGACGGCCTGTGCTCCCGGGTCAGTTCCTCCGCAGCCTGATACGCTTGTTATGTGATACCCTGAGGCAGGCGTAAACTGAAACGTTATTGTACCGCCATAAGTCACTGTCTGAGGGGAGGCTTTGTCGGTAGTTACGTTTGTTAAAGATTCGGTTACAGTTTTTGTTTGTTGTGTAGCAGTTGCCGTGACCGTACAGTCAGAAGTTACCGCGCCTGTTGTATAACTTACTGCCGTATTGACGGCCTGTGCTCCTGGGTCAGTCCCTCCACACCCTGATACACCGGTTATGTAATAGCCGGATGAAGGTGTAAATTGAAATGTTATCGTGCTGCCATAATTCACTGTCTGAGGGGAGGCTTTGTCAGTAGTTACATTTGTCAACGATTCGGTTACTGTTTTTGTTTGTTGTGTAGCAGTTGCTGTAACTGTACAATCAGAACCTACCGCTCCTGTTGTATAGCTTACTGCAGTATTGACGGCCTGTGCTCCCGGGTCAGTCCCTCCACATCCTGATACACTTGTTATGTAATAGCCGGATGAAGGGGTAAATTGAAATGTTATTGTGTCACCATAATTCACTGTCTGAGGAGAGGTTTTGTCGGTAGTTACATTTGTCAAAGTTTCGGTTACTGTCTGTGTCTTCTGTGAGGTTGTTGCCGTAACTGTACAATCAGAACCTACCGCTCCTGTTGTATAACTTACTGCCGTATTGACAGCCTGTGCTCCGGGGTCAGTCCCTCCACAGCCTGATACACTGGTTATGTAATAGCCGGATGATGGTGTAAATTGAAATGTTATTGTATCGCCGTAAGCTACTGTCTGGGGGGAGGTTTTGTCTGAAGTTACATTTGTCAGAGATTCGGTTACTGTCATGGTAATTACGCCTGTGTATATATATCCACCATAATCTACAGCAGCGAGTCTCGTTCCATTTGAAGATGACGCTATACTGTACCAAGCTCTAGCACCAGCACCCGTTTGCTGGTTCCATGTGGCTCCTGAATCTGTTGATGTATAAATATAACCACCAGAGCCGCTGCCAGTAGTGTCACCTACAGCGAGTTTTGTCCCATCTGATGATGATGCTGTTGGTAGCCAACCTCTCATGCCTGCAGTCAAGCGCCCTGTCCAGGTAACGCTAAAATCTGTTGATGTCCAAATATAACCCCCATTATCAGCAGCAACGAGTTTTGACATATCTGATGATGACGCTATTGGTCCACCTGCACCACTATTTGTTTGTGTCCATGATACGCCTGAATTAACTGATGCATAATTAACACCATTTACTTGAGCGATGAGTTTTGATCCATCTGATGATGATGCGATATAACCCCAAGCTCCAATACCGGCATTTGTTTGTGCAGTCCAGGTAGTGCCCGAATCTGTTGATGTATAAATATAACCCCCAGAGCCACTGCCATAAAAATCTGCAACAGCGAGCTTTGTTCCATCTGATGATGACGCTATAGGATGCCAACTTTTGCTACCAAGAACAGTTTGCTTGGTCCATGTAGCGCCTGAATCGGTTGAGGTATAAATAAAACCACCATTTACTGCAGCCGCAAGTTTTGCGCCATCTGATGATGACACTATATTTTGCAAATATCTGCCGGCACTCGTTTGCTGTATCCAGGTAGCGCCTGAATCGGTCGAGGTATAAAGATAATCACCTTGAGCTGCAGCAACAAGTTTTGTGCCATCTGATGATGATGCGATAGAGTCCCAATTTCTGTTTCCTGGAGCCGTCTGTTGAGTCCATGTGTAGCTACGTGCTATTGCGGCATTTGAAGCCGTTGCAATAACCGTACAATTAGAAGTTACCGCTCCTGTGGTATAATTTACAACAGTATCAGCACTTTGTATTGTTATCGCATTTCCACTACATCCATATACGCTTGTTATGTGATAACCGGAGGCAGGAGTAAACTGAAATGTTATTGTGCTGCCATAATTCACTGTTTGAGGGGAGGCTTTGTCAGTTGTTACATTTGTCAACGATTCGGTTACAGTTTTTGTTTGTTGAGCTGCAGTTGCTGTTACTGCACAACCATCAGTTAGCGCTGCCGTTGTATAGCTTACCGCCGTGTTGACAGTCTGTGTTCCGGGGTTAGTCCCTCCGCACCCTGATACGCTTGTTATGTAATAGCCGGAAGTGGGTGTAAACTGGAATGTTATAGAGCTGCCATAATTCACAGTTTGTGGGGAGGCTTTGTTAGTAGTTACATTTGTCAAAGTTTCAGTTACAGTATAGGTTTTTTGTGCTGCCGTAGCCGTAACCGTGCAATCACCAGTTACAGCTCCTGTTGTGTAGCTTACCGCCGTATTGACAGTCTGTGTTCCAGGGTCAGTCCCTCCGCATCCTGATACACCTGTTATGTAATAGCCAGAAGTGGGTGTAAATTGGAATGTTATCGCACTGCCATAATTCACCGTTTGAGGGGAGGCTTTGTCTGTAGTTACATTTGTCAAAGTTTCAGTTACAGTATAGGTTGGGAGTGCTGTGGTTGTTGTAGTAGTAGGGGCAGTATAAACTCCGGTGTAGAGATAGTCCGCTCCTGCAACTAACTTTGTTCCGTCTGATGAGGATGCTATTGAATTCCAATATCCAGTGCCAGTTAATGTTTGCGTAGTCCATGTAACGCCTGAGTCTGTTGATGTATAAATATAACCAGTATTAGCTACAGCAGCGAGTTTTGTGCCATCTGATGATGACGCTATTGAATACCACGAGCTACTACCAGCACTTGTTTGCTGTGTCCATGTAGCACCTGAATCGGTTGAGGTATAAATATAACCAGCCAAAACTACAGCAGCAAGTTTAGTTCCGTCCGACGACATTGACGCTGAGTACCACTGTCGGGAGCCTGCTGATGTTCGTTGAGTCCATGTAGCACCTGAATTTGTAGAAGTGTAAATATAGCCATTAAAAACACTGGCAACCAGATTAGTTCCGTCCGATGACATTGCTACCCCACCCCAAATTGAGGTGCTTAATGACGTTAGTGCTGTCCACGTAGTCCCTGAATCTGTAGAAGTATATATATAGCCATTGTAAGCAGCAGCCATTTGTTTAGTGCCATCAGATGACATTGCTGCTATCTGCCATACTCTGGATCCAGCTGAAGGCTGGTATGTCCATGTAACGCCTGAATTTGCAGAAGTATAAATATAGCCATTATTTTCAAGAGCAACCAACGTGTTACCATCCAATGACGATGCTACTGAAATCCAGTATCTAACACCTGCTGATGTTCGTGCAACCCATGTAGCCCCTGAATTTGTAGAAGTGTAAATATAGTTGTTATATTGAGTTGCAGCCAGCTTAGTTCCATTTGATGATGATGCCACGGAGGACCAAGTGACTGCAGAACCGGTTTGCTGAGTCCATGTCCACCCGGCATAAGACACTGCTGGCAACAACAATATAATCAGCAACAGTAAGACAATGTACTTCAATAAAAAACTATATCTTTTCATAAGCTCCTTATCCTCATCTCTCCAAATTAACCTATTAACCCACCATTAATGACCAATCACAGTCGAAATAGTGTCCATACAAACGTAGCCAGTCACTGGCCTTCTGGGATCACTGTATCCTTGTAAACATGAAATCACGACCTTTGAACAGGATGCCTGAGTGCCTGATGAAAATGCAGCCTTTGACACAAAAGAAAGCGCACCACCATAAGCGCCTGACTTAGCAACGTCGGATAATAATGACACAGACTCGGTTCCACCTAGTGGATTATAAATTGAAGCAGTCTGCTCCTGGAAAGTAAACAGCCGTGTAGTATAGCTGTTAAGATAGTTTGAAAATGTTTGTTTACCCGTAGCAGGAATGTCAACATCTGCCGATTTTACTTCAAAGCTAACGGTCATATTCTCTGAGGATAAGTTTGATGAAATACAGTAAACGACATTATTTGTGTTTGTGTGGAGATACGGTATGTTATATGTGACAGTTGATGGATAGTAGCCGGTGTAAATATAACCATTATAAGCAACAGCCGCAAGTTTTGTCCCATCGGAAGACGATGCTATTGATTTCCAGTTTCTGCTGCCAGCCCCTGTTTCATAAGCCCATGTAGCACCGGAATCTGTCGAAGTATATAAGTAATCATTAGAAGCTACAGCAGCGAGTTTTGTACCATCTGATGATGACGTTATTCCAGACCAAAATCTGCTACCAGAACTCGTTCGTTCAGTCCATGTAGAACCGGAATTGGTTGAGGTATAAATATACCCGACATTAACCACAGCAGCGAGTTTTGCTCCATCTGATGATGACGCTATTGAATACCAATTTTTGCTGCCGGCGCTCGTTTGAGCTGTCCATGAAACGCCTGAATTGGTTGAGGTATAAATATAACCACTGTTAACTACAGCAGCAAGTTTTGCCCCATCGGACGATGACGCTATTGAAAACCAGGTTCTATTGTCAGAAACGTGCTCAGTCCATGAAACGCCGGACTCTGTTGAGGTATAAATATACCCGATATTAACCACAGCCGCAAGTTTTGTCCCATCGGATGATGACGCTATTGATTTCCAATATCTGCTGCCGGCAATCGTTTGCGAAGTCCATGCAGCGCCTGAAGTGATTGAGGTGTAAATATAACCATTAGAAACTACAGCAGCAAGTTGTGTCCCATCGGATGAGGATACTATTGCATCCCAAAATCTACTGCCGGCAATAGTTTGCGGAGTCCAGTGTACGCCTGTATCGGTTGAGGTATAAATATAACCGCCACCGTCACTGCCAAAATAATCTACAGCAGCAAGTTGTGTTCCATCGGATGATGACGCTATTGCACTCCAACCTCTGCTGCCAGAATCAGTTTGTGGTGTCCAAACCCAGCCGCCGTAAGCAACCACAGGTAATAAAATTAACAAGGACAGCGATATAAAACACTTAAACGATAGAATTTTGACTCCCACAGCTCCTCCTCGGCATAACACAAAACCCACAGCTACATCAACACGCAATCACCATACGCTTAATTAAAGATAAACTAACTATAAGATAAAAAAAATATTTTGTCAATATTTTACCTCAGAAAGTATGTAACTTTTGTACCCAAAATCAAGGTTGTCAGAAGTATTTACCCTATTTATTGTTTTGGTTAAGTGATATTAAACTTTAATAATCATAAGCACAGGCCTTATTCTTTCAGTATCCATTCTCACAAACATGCCCTGTCAACAGCCGCTTAGGGTTCAAAGTACCCTGATAACATTCAAGCAACACGCTTTTACAACGTGCCTCCGTACCGCTTGTGTAAAGCGCTGTTGAGGTAAACGTGAGAAATCCCCCGTATAGGCTTGCATTGTTGGTATCACTCATAGTTAAGCTTTCATTGTTAAAGGAAATTGTATTTTGCAAAAATGTGATTAGTTTGGTTTGCTTAGACGTTAAATTAGATGCAAAAGTGTTTGGTGTGCGGGGAGATGTATAATTAGATGTTGTAGAATTGTCAACGGCTCCAACCGTAAAGTTGACAGTTAAATCCTGTGACGATCTGTTTGATGCCATACAGTAGCTTGGATTAGCGCTGTTTGTTGATAAATACGGCAGATTGTATGTAACAGATGAATTCTTCTGAGAAAAATTTGCGATAACCGTACAATCTGCTGTTATTGCGCTTGTTGTGTAGGTGCTGCCGGAAAGGCTGCCTCCGCACGTGCCTCCTACTGAAGATAACGTATATCCACTATTAGCACTAACAGTAAAAGAGGTTGTCGAATTATAGTTGACAGTTTGTGCCGTGTTTGGGCTTATACTTCCCCCTGTGCCTGCCGATGGGGTTACTGTCTGGGTTTTTCGTGATGCCGTAGCAGTAACTGTACAGTCTGCTGTTATTGATCCCGTTGTATAAGTCGCATCCGTGTTTACTGCCAGATTTGTTTGAGTAACTCCACCGCATCCTGATACACTTGTTATGTAATATCCTGAGGTGGGATGAAAAGTAAATGTTTGAGTAGCGTTATCACTTACTGTTGTTGAAGCACCGGATGTTTCAGTCACGTTTGTCAGAGACTCGGCTATAGTCCAGGTTTTTTGTGAAGCAGTTGCTGTTACTGTGCAATCAGAAGTTACCGCTGCCGTTGTATAGCTTACTGCTGTATTGACAGTTTGTGCTCCGGGGTCAGTCCCTCCGCATCCTGATACACTTGTTATACGATAACCTGAGGATGGTGTAAATTGAAATGTTATTGTGTTTCCATAATTCACTGTCTGAGGTGAGGTTTTGTCAGTAGTTACATTGGTCAAAGTTTCGGTTACCGACTGGGTCTTTTGTGCTGCCGTTGCCGTAACAGTGCAATCAGAATTTACCGCTCCTGTTGTATAACTTACCGCTGTATTAACAGCTTGTGCTCCGGGGTCAGTCCCTCCGCATCCTGATACGCTTGTTATGTAATAACCTGATGTTGGTGTAAACTGAAATGTTATTGTGCTGCCATCATTTACAGTCTGCGGCGAGGATTTGTCAGTGGTTACATTTGTCAGCGATTCGGTTACTGTATGAGCACGGACACCTGTATATATATAGTCACTGGTATTGCCCAGGATTGCAACCGTCTTTGAGCCGTCTGCAGATATTGCAACTCCTCCCCAATTTCGGGTAGTATCGTTTGCAGTTGCGCTCCATGTAACACCTGAATCTGTTGAGATATAAAGATAGCCATATGTACTTATAGCGCTGGCAAGCAATATAGTTCCGTCTGAAGATGATGCTATACCATACCGTGCTTTGATGCCTGATCCTGTCTGCGCAGTCCATGTAACGCCTGAATCTGTAGAGGTATAAACGTAGCCATTATCAGTTACAGCAGCGAGTTTTGTGCCATCGTATGATGAGGCAATCGCTGTCCAGTCACCATAACCGGAATTTACCTGAACATTCCATGTAACTCCTGAATCTGTTGATGTGTATATATACCCTGGAGTAAAATCCACAGCAGCCAGTTTCGTCCCGTCTGATGACGATGCTACACTGCTCCAGTATAAGGAGCTTGATGATGTCTGCTCGGTCCATGTGACGCCGGAATCTGTTGAGGTAAAAATATGCCCGGCTTGTACTGCTGCAACTAACTTAGTACCGTCTGACGATGAGGCTAAGGCACTCCAATTCCGGCTGGCATCGATTGCTCTTGGTGTCCATGTAACGCCTGAATCTGTAGAGGTGTAAAGATATCCTCCGGAGGCAGCAGCAAGCAATTTAGTGCCGTCCGATGATGAGGCTACTTTAGACCAATATCTGGCAGTATCGGTTGCTCTTGGCGTCCATGTAACGCCCGAATCTGTAGAGGTATAAAGATAACCAAGGTAAGTACCAAAAATCAATTTAGTGCCATCAGCTGAAGACGCCACACCATATCGATTTTTGCTTGTATCTCTTGCCGTCCAGGTCCAGAGGTTGGTTGTTGCGGTTGTCGTGGTTGTTGAGGTCGTAGTCGTAGCTGTTGTTGTAGTTGTTGAGGATGCAGCTGTAGTGGTAGTTGTTGACGCAGATGTGTTTGGTGTTATAAAATTTCCCATTGCATATGGCTGAGTTCCTACGCTAATCGTGGCTGAAACCGTATTTGAGGCTGTGGATATCACGGAAACATTGTCTGAACCATAATTTGCCACATAGACCTTAGAGCCATCGGGCGTAACAGACACTCCTCTTGGATCGCTCCCTACGGTTATTATGTTTGATACAAGGTTTGTGGCTGTAGATATTACAGGAACATGGGTGGTATAAGATTCTGTCACATAGACCTTAGAGCCATCTGGGGTTACAACTGCTCCAAAGGCATAAAGTGGGACGTTAATCGTTGCTGTGATTATATCTGTGGCAGTTGAGATTACAAAAACATTGTAACGATTTGTCACCACATAGACCTTAGAGCCATCGGGCGACATGGCAAGTGAATTTGGCTGGCTACCATATGTTCCTGAGGCTCCTGCACTCCCAACTTTTATCGTGGTTGAAACCGTGTTTGTGTTTGTGGATATTACAGAAACAGTTTCTGGAATAGTGTTTAAAACATAGACCTTAGAGCCATCGGGTGTTACGACAATTGAACCCGGATTAGTCCCTACAGTGATAGTATTTGTGACCGTATTTGATGTTGTGTCTATTACAGAGACGGTGTTCATTGTATAATAACCATGTGTCACATAGACCTTAGAGCCATCCGGCGTCACAACTACTCCGTAAGGATGATCTCCAACACTGATTGTGTTTGAGACCGTGTTTGAGGTTGTGTCTATTACCTTAACTGTATTTGCACCGTAATTTGCCACATAGACTTTAGAGCCATCAGGTGACACGGCTACCCCTACCGGGTGACTCCCAACGGTGATTGTGTTTGAGACCGTATTTGATGTTGTATCTATTACTGAAACGTTATTTGAGCTGTAGTTTGTTATATATGCGTTGATAGCCGTAGTGGTTGTAGTGGTTGATGCCGTAGTAGTGGTAGTGCTTGATGCTGCTGTGGTTGTAGTGGCAGAATAAACACCAGTGGAAATATAGCCACTACCTGAGCCGCTCAGAGCAAGGAGTTTTGTCCCATCTGACGAGGATGCTATTCCATACCAATACGCATTACCAGCAGCTGTTTGTTGTGTCCACGTAGCACCTGAATCTGTTGATGTATAAATATAGCCCTTTACACCAAGAGTAGGATTACATTCTACAGCGGCGAGCATTGATCCATCTGATGAGGATGCTATGCCCTTCCAATGTATAGGACCAGAAGCAGCCTGTGGTGTCCATGTTACGCCTGAATCTGTTGACGTATAGATATAGCCTCCGGAGCCGGTACCATAGTAATCTACAGCAGCGAGCTTTGTTCCATCTGTTGAAGATGCTATGCTTACCCAATATCTGCTTCCGGCACTAGTTTGCTCAGTCCATGAAGTACCTGAATTGGTTGATGTGTAAATATAACCATAAGCATAAACTCCGGCGGCGAGTTGTGTCCCATCTGATGAGGATGCTACAGTTTGCCATTCACGATTACCAGCAGCAGTTTGTTGTGTCCACGTAGAGCCTGAATTTGTTGATGTGTAAATATAACCAGTATAAGGACTACTATAAGAGGAATGTGCAGCGATGAGTTTTGACCCATCTGATGAGGACGCTATGGCTGACCAATATCTGCTACCAGCAGCAGTTTGTGATGTCCATGTAGAGCCTGAATCCGTTGACGTATAGATGTAGCCTCCACTACCAAAGTTAATATCAAAAGCAGCGAGTTTTGACCCATCTGATGACGATGTTATTGCATACCATTCTCTTATCCCAGAATTTGTTTGAGCAGTCCACGTAGCGCCTGAATCTGTTGATGTGTAAATATAACCACCACTACCGTTACCTCTATCAACAGCAGCGAGTTTTGTACCATCTGATGATGATGCTCCTGAGCTCCAAGCTCCGGAACCATAATTAGTTTGCGCAGTCCACGTCCACTCTGCATAAGACACTACAGGCAAGAAAAACAGAAGCGTCAATATCACAATACACTTAATCGTTAGGATTTTGCCTCTCATAACCTCTTCAAAGTCCCGCAACAAACGCAACATACTACGCAGACCCCCTCCATCTTTTTGGCACAATACGCTGATATATTTAGAAAGAGATTATATTAAAAAAATAATGTTTGTCAATACTATGTTCCAGAAACATTGTGACATTTGTATCCAATATCAAGGATCTCTGAAGTGCTTGAAAATGTAGATATATTAAAACCGGTCAAGCACCTCTTTTATATGCTGCTCATCCTTTACGTAAAGCAGCGTCAATGTTTTTAATATTAGTTTACATGTCATATCTCAATCCTGACCTCGGCACCACTATCACAATTTCTTACTGTTAAACTACCACCCATATTTGTTTCAATAATTGTCTTTGACATATAAAGCCCAATACCTGTCCCCCCGGCGCCCTTAGTTGTAAAATAAGGCTCAAAGATTCTCTCTTTTATACTTTCAGGGATTCCCCCGCCATTGTCTTTTATTGAAACTATAACTTTGGATTTGCCTTCATTGTTATTTATACTAAGTTCTATCCACCCATTTATTTCAGGAGCATTTTTCTTTTTTGTTACAACTGCATCCCTTGAGTTATTCAAAATATTGAGCACCACCTGTTTAAACTCGTTAGGATATCCCTCAGTGACCAGTAATGCGTCCTGTTCAGTTTTGATAGAAATGTGTATCTTGCTTCTATTGAAAACATGTACAAACATTGACAACAACTCTTCTATGGCTGTTTTTACATTGAACAGTTGTTTTTCCTTTGCGGGAATAAAGAAGTTTTTGAAATCATCAATAGTTTTTGACATAAAGTTAATCTGATTCATTGTAGAGCCAACTATATCTTCAACATATTTATCATTAATCTCACCGCAGGAATATGTTTCGCCTAAATCCTGTATGTTTAATCCTATAGCATTCAAAGGTTGTCTCCATTGGTGGGCTATTAATCCTATCATCTCACCCATGGATGCCATCTTGGATTGTTGAATCAGCATTTGTTCCTGATTTTGTCTTTTTTCGGTCTCTGCTTTTACCATAGCCTCAAGATTGCAATTTAGTGTTTTTAAATCCTCGTCCATCCGTTTACGATCTATTGCTATGGCGTAAATAGCAGCTAAACGTTGTATGATATTAAGATCTTCATCTGTATAATCTCTCTCAGCATTTGAAAGCGCAATATTACCAATCAAATTATTTTTTATAATTGCCGGAACACACATAAAGCGCTTCACTGGAATATTCCCCTCAGGAATACAACATTTGTAAGCAGTGTGCTCTTTCGGGTTATTAGTGTAAAACGCCTGTTTTGTATCTATAGCGTATCCCCACAAAGCATCATAGCCATCATTATCCTTTGGAAAAGCCAGTCGCAGGTATCTATTATCCACATTATACTGGCTGACTGTCTGCTCCGGCGCGCTTCTGTCTGTCTCTGAGACATATCCGTGTAAACTTTCCGTTAGTTTCATTGCCTGTTTATTTACAATTACAGAAATATCATCTATATCCATTTCAGGAGAGAGTAATGCCTCAGACACCTCTGCCACTGCTCTCTGAAAATCCAGTTCCCGTTTCATTATAGCCTGTGCTTTTTTAATGTCTGAAATATCATGAAATATTTCAAACTTATATATTGATTCGTCTATATTCCTTAATGGAGTATCGAAAAGCGAATATGTCTTGTTGTTTTTCGATGAATGCCATTCCCATGTAACGCTTTTTCCTGCAAAAACTTCATTGTTTTTACACCATGGGCATTGTTGCGTTCTGTCATGAAAATACTCGTAACACTTACGGCCATTCACTTCTCCGAACTCTTTTAGCAAAGATTTATTAATAAAATCTATATCATTGTCTTTAGTAACTATATATATACCATCCTCCATCGTATCCATTATCGATTTAAGCTTATCCCTCTCTGTTTTAATTATATCCTCCATCTGTTTCTTATAAGTTATATCTTCAACGATGGCCAGGCTAAGTGTTAGTTTATTTTCTCTTACACACAAGGGGATACATTTAAAGCTTACCCATACTATGTTTGAATCTTTACGAATATATCTTTTCTCCGTACTGAAAACTGATAAACTGCCGCTGTATAAACGTTTTAATCCATCCAGTTGTTGCGCGATATCATCTGGATGGGTAATGTTTTGCCATGTGAGTGTTGATAATTCATCGTGGGAATAACCAGTTATATTGCAGAAAGTTTGATTAAATTTAACTAATCTGCCGGAGGTTAACTCTATAATGTTAATTCCAATTGGCGCTTGCTCAAAGATAATCCTTATTTCTTTTTCCAACTCCTCGTTAGCTTTACGCAGCAGTTCGGAGTGTTCGGTAATTAACTGCTTTTGTTTGTGAAGTGCCAGAAAGGCATTTACCTTGCTTTTTAAAATCGCATCATCAACTGGTTTTACTAAGTAATCCACGGCTCCAATTTCATATCCTTTAGAAATAAATTTCTCTTCTATGCTTACTGCGCTTATGAAAATTATTGGAACCGTCCTGGTTTTGTTATTGCTCCTGATAAAAGATGCCGTCTCAAAGCCGTCCATTTCAGGCATCTGCACATCCAGTATCACTAATGCAAACTCATCGCGCAAAAGATTCCACAGCGCCTCTTTACCGCTTACTGCTCTTACGATATTGACGTCGGGCTGGGCAAGGATGGTTTCCAGCACCAGAAGATTTTCCGCTCTGTCGTCAACAATTAATATATTTTGCATATATATTCTTACCTCGATAATTCGTTAAGTTTATCAGCAATCTCAGGCAAATTTAAAATATAGTCAACCGTGCTTTCATTGATTGCTGCCAGGGGCATTGCTGGATATTGTGCGCTTTCAGGGTTTTGTACTATCGTTGTGCCTCCCCGCTCTTTTATCCTCTTTAAACCCACACTGCCATCACTGTTGGCTCCGGTCAATATTATACCAAAACAGTGCTTAGTAAAAGCATCCGCGGCAGTTTCAAAAAGCACGTCTATCGATGGACGGGAATAATTTACACGTGGATCCACTGACAGAGAAAACGTTTTGTCGTCTTCTATCAGCAGATGATAATCCGGCGGAGCAATATATATAAAACCATTTTGAATTTTTTCCTTATCCTCTGCATATTTGACCTTTAACCGGACAATTTTGCTGAAGAAATGAATTAACTCATCTTTTGTATCCCGATGCAAGTGTAATACCACTATGACAGGGAGGGGAAAATCGTCGGGCAACCCAATTAAAAGTCTTTTAAGCGCTTCAATCCCACCGGCGGATGCGCCTATTACAACAGCCTCATACTTCATGGCACTCCTTTTGGGAATTTGAGACAGGGTTTCTTTTATATATCTTTTCCTCTTTCAGAACCTGTATATAATTGTTGGAAAAGCTTGAGAGCCGAATGGTTTCTTTTGAACCCAGGCAAAGATAGCCGCCCGTCTCCAGCGATTCGGTAAATAATCCAAACACTCTGTTCTGCAGCTCTCTGTTAAAATATATCAACACGTTTCTGCAAAAAATGATGTTCATCTCACCAAACACACCGTCTGATGCAAGGTTATGAACTGAAAACACTACGTTTTGTTTTAACGACTGATCAATTATAGCACAATCACCTTCAGTTGTGAAGTAATCGCTGAATGAGTGCATCCCTCCGGTCTGTAAGTAGTTGGAGGCGTATTTTTTTAATAATTTCAGATCAAAGATGCCCTTTTTTGCACTATTTAGCGCTCTCTCGCTGTAATCGGTTGCGTATATTATGGTTTTATCGTAAAGGTTTTCCTCTCTTAGCACTATGCTAAGGGAATACACCTCCTCGCCGGTTGAGCAGCCTGCTACCCAGATTTTTAGAAATGGCAATTGGCTTAGCTCAGGAATTATAGTTTTTCTCAAAGTATGAAAGAACTCAGGGTCACGGAACATCTCGGTTGTGCTTATCGAAAAATCCCCGAGCAATTCTACAAAAAACGGCCTGTCATATATCACTCTGTTAATAATTTCAGTTATCTTGTTTATCCCCGATACAGACATCCTGTGCTTTATTCTTCTTTTTATCGAGGCTTTTGAATAATTTCTGAAATCGTATCCGTACTTTGAGTGTATAGCCTCAAGAAGGAGCATTATTTCTAAGTTTTCATTGTCTTCGTTATCGTAGTAGTCCATATGCTATACCTGTTTTATACCGTTAATAAAAAAAGACATGGATTCCTGCCTGCGCAGGAATGACAGAAAAAAGACGGAATAACAGAAAATAAACTCCAGCCTCCTTTGTCATCCCGCACCGCCCCTTTGTCATCCCGCATCACCCCTTTGTCATCCCGCACTTGTTGCGGGATCCAGTCCTTTTTTTCCCGTAATTTATTTTGAAGGTTAATTTCTGTCTCATTGATATAGCCAAATTCGTAACAGGGACAGAAGTCTGTCCTTATCAACAGGTTTTGAAATATAATCGTTTGCTCCGGCCTCTATGCACCTCATTCTGTCTTCTTTCATTGCCTTAGCGGTGAGAGCTATGATCGGTATCTCTTTATATTGTTTGATTTTCCTTACCTCACTTATTGCTGCGTAACCGTCCATCTCCGGCATCATTATGTCCATAAGTATAACCTCAAGTGTATCGTTTTTCTTTAATATATCGAGGCACTCTGTCCCGTTTCTTGCCGTAAACACGTTCATTCCCTCCCCCTCAAGTATGCTCGTTAAGGCAAACACGTTTCTGGAATCATCATCGGTTACCAGTATGTTTCTGTTCTTAAATATATGCTCTTTATCGTGCACTCTCAGGAGTATCTTCTGTTTTTCCTCCGGCAATTGTGATTCCTCAAGATGTAAAAACAGCACGATTTCATCAAGCAGCCTGTCGGGTGATTTTACAGTTTTAAGCACTATCCTGTGGGCATACATGTTGAGTTTTATCTCATCCCCGACACTAAGCTGTGAGCTGTTATAGATTATTACCGGTATGTTGCACAGTGTTTCCGAGTTTTTTATTATATCTAAAAAAGTGAAACTTACAGGCTCATTATCTGTAATATTCATTATTATAAAATTATACTGATTAGATTCTACTATCTTTTGAGCTTTTTTTGCCGACACATAATCCACGCCCACGTAAGTGTTTTTTAACAGTTCCTTAAGTGCCGTCTCCTGTTGAATATTAAGGTTAATTGCCAGAATCTGTTTTTTTTCATCAGAGTAGATACTTTCCAGTCTGTTGAAAGCCTCTTCAATGTTTTTCATGTTGACGGGCTTTGTTAAATAGCCGACACTGCCGGATTTCATAACATCTATGTTTTTTTCCGATGCAGATATTATGTGTATTGGAATGTTGCGCGTCTCCGAGGAGTCTTTTAACCTTTCAATAACCGTCCAACCATCTAAATCTGGCAAACCCATGTCCAAAATTATCGCATTAGGTTTATATTTATGTGCGTACCCTATGCCGTGTCCTCCGTCCTGTGC
This sequence comes from Nitrospirota bacterium, assembly GCA_015233895.1. NCBI lineage: Bacteria > Pseudomonadati > Nitrospirota > Nitrospirota bacterium. The sequence continues at coordinate 90,947 of JADFXG010000011.1, forward strand.
TATTATGCACTTATAGCCTCTTTCGCGGCTTATTTCCAGCAGGATTTTTGCAAATGCTATGTCATCCTCTATTATTAAGATTGATTTATCATCCGGTGACATGCTCTCCCTGTCATCCTCTGACACTTTTCCTATCAATTTAAGTTGGGATTTGCTCTCCAGTGTTTTTTCAGAGAGTACATCAGAAGGAGCAACGTGTTGTACGTCAGGTATAAGTATGGTAAAGGTACTGCCTGAGCCAACCTCACTCTTAACTGTTATTTCACCTCTGAGCAGCTTAACCAATTCTTTGGATATTGTAAGCCCAAGCCCGGTGCCTCCGAACCGTCTGCTCGTTGTTCCATCGGCTTGTTTAAAAGCCTCAAAAATAACTCCTAACTTATCCGCATGAATTCCAATGCCGGTGTCGGAAACTGAAATTGACAATGCGTTGCCGAGAGAATCCTTGTCTATCATTACCCTGATGAAGCCTTTTTCTTCTGTAAATTTAATGGCATTTGACAGCAGGTTTCTGATTATCTGCTCTGTTTTTTGAACATCGGTGTGAATATACTTTGGTGCATTTTCTGATACAATCACTTGTAAAGACAAATTCTTTTCCTCTGCAAAAGGTGAAAATGTCCTCACTATAAATGTTTTCAGCCTGTCTGTCTCCATGGCCCCGATGTTTAATTCAACTTTGCCGGCCTCGACTTTTGACAGATCCAGAATATCGTTTATCAATAGCAGAAGGTCATTGCCCGATGAGTAAACCGTTGAGGCACACTCCACTTGTTTTTCTGTAAGGTTGCCCTCTTTATTTTCCATGAGAAATTTTGAAAGTAACAGGACACTGTTAAGCGGTGTTCTCAACTCATGCGACATGTTTGCCAGGAACTCTGATTTATACTTGCTCGTTATTTCGAGTTCCCTGGTTTTTTGAAGGTTAAGCTCCTGATTTCTTTCAAGTTGTATGTTCTTTTTCTTTATCTCATCCCGTTGTTTTTCCATAAGGCGTGCGTGTTCCTCGAGCTCCTCGTTGGCCTGCCTGAGTTCCTCCTGTTGTTCCTGAAGCTTAAGTTCAGAGGCTCTCAGCGTCTTTGTCTGATTTGCCAGAGCCTCATTGTTAGCCCTTAATTCCTCCTGCTGTTCCTGAAGCTCCTCGGACTGGTTTTGGGTAAGAATCAAAAGTTCTTTCATACTATCCCGTGATTGTACTACGCCGAAAGATATTGCAATAGCCTCGGAAACAGATTTCATAAACTCCATATGACGTTCTGTGAATGCTGTGAATGCTCCCAGCTCTATAACGCCTTTTACCTCACCGTTATAAATAAGCGGCGTAACCAATATGTTTGAGGGTGCGCTCTCTCCCAGCCCTGATGTTATCTTTATATAATCTTCAGGAACCTCTGTTAATAGTATGCTTTGTTTTTCCAGCGCAGCCTGACCTGTCACTCCGTCTCCAAATGCAAATTCGTTAGACAAATTCTTTCGTTTTGTGTGTGCATATGTGCCGGTTAGCTTCAGGGTGTTTTGGGTTTTCTGCGTCAGGTAAATTGCTCCTATCAGTGCTCCCATGTATTCGGAAATAAACACTATCAGTCTTTGAGAAAGAGTTATAACATCCTGTTCGCCGCGCATTATTTCGCCTATTTGTGTGTATCCTGTTTTTTTCCAGTCCTCGATGTCTCTGTCAGAAGATATATTGCGTAAGTTTTCCGTCATAAGCAGAAACGATTTGGATAACTGGCCTATTTCGCCCCGCTCTGATACATCTATGTTAATGTTTAAATTACCTGAACCTATTTCTTTGGTTATTAGTATTAACCTTCTAATAGGAGAGGTAATGCTCCGTGTAAAGATAAACGCAAATACACTGCAGATAAGCATTGCTCCAGCTAAAATAAAATATAAAATATTTCTGGATTCATTATTTGATTTCTGAGTGTTTTCATAAAACAACTTTGCTTTGACAGAGGCAAACTCTATTGCTTCTTTTAGTAACTTCTCATTGTCTGTAGCATTTTCGTACAATTTAGTATCCAACTGTTTCTCAGCCTCAGTCTTTTTGCCCTGTAACAGCAGATCAAAATAATCATCGTGAAGCGAAATATATTTCTCATAATTTTTACGAATGTTTCTTATTATTTTTTTATCGCCCAAAAACATATCTTCTGCTACTGTCAGATCGTTTAATATTTCAGGGTCTATAGCGGATATCTCTGTTTTCATTTCCAAAACAGCTTCATTATTAGGCAGAAAATAAGCCTTTCTTAATAAATATCTGGCTCTGAATATATTCGCATCGGTTGATAGTAATTTGCCTTTTACCGTGAAAGGATGCTCGTAGAGATTTTTTATCTGATTGGCTGCGAAATCCAGTCTGCTTATTGAATAAGAGAACAGAAGAAGAAAAACAAATAACATGAGCAGATACCCTATGGCAATACGAGTTCCGATTTTTAGATTTTTAATCATTGATTTCTCCTTAATATGGTATCTTTCTTATGAGAGTTTTCAGGTGCCAGTAATTGTAACTCCTAAGAATCAGCTCTGTCTATTTCAAATAAAGGGTCAGCACATTCATCAGTTGTTTCATTATCGTAAAACATATACCTGTTTTTTCCAAGTTCCTTTGCCTTATACATCGCCATATCCGCTCTTTTTATAAAAACACTGCTTAAGTTGTCAATTTCATCACTTAATTGACCGAATGGATACACCTCAATACCTATACTTGCGCCTATGTGGCATTCATACTCATTTATTAAAAATACCGTATTCAATGATGAAATAATCTTATCTGCAATCATTACCACATCATTCTGTTCACTTATTTTACTGAGAATAATAATGAACTCATCTCCACCTATACGGGAAACTGTATCTGTTTTTCGCACAATACTTAACAACCTTTTTGAAACATCCTTGAGTAAAACATCGCCGGTTTGATGTCCATAATTATCATTAACTGCCTTAAAATTATCCAGGTCTATAAATAACAATGCCATCTTATACTTTTCACGTTTGGCAAATTCAATCGAGGTGTTTAACCTGTCCAAAAGTAATATCCGGTTAGGCAGAGATGTAACTGTATCGTAGTGGGCAAGGAGCTGGAGTTGCTTCTCATAGTATTTTCTTTGAGTTATGTTTCTGAGCACGTAAACGCACTGGGTTACATTACCATTTTCATCTTTTATTGGCGATGCTGAGCATGAGACATATATTTCTTTTCCATCTTTATCATAATGCAGGTGTTCACTCATCGAATACTCACCGGTGCGTAACATATTCATAACAGGACATGAGTACTCTTGTTGGTTACAAGGTTCAGAGCTATTATGAATAACCATATAACAGTGTTTGCCTGTAACATCATTCTCATATACTCTGTACTCTTTCAGGAATTTGTTATTAGTGCTGACGATTGTAAAATCTTTAACGTCTATCACAGCAATAGAATCATTTATGCTGTTAATTACTGTATCAATAAAAATATTATGTCTCTTTATGGTATCCTCAATTGCTCCATGTTCGATTATGCTTGCAATCGAATTGGATATTGCTATAAAAAAATCCTCTTCCAACTTGGTTCTTTCATGATTATGCTTAACGTAAACACATAAAGTGCCCAATAACTTATTGCCGGATTTTATAGGGACACAGTAGTGCCCATGTTCGTGCATTCCTTCATATGAAATATTGTGTAATTCATCAATCTTATTAGAAAATACTATTTTATGTGTGCTTGCAGCGATACCACAAAGACAGTGTCCATAGCTTATTCGTGCACATTGTTTTAATAAAGACTCATGCAGATTTCTTTGTGCAGCCATCACTAACTCTTCGGAATTATCTACTGTGATATGTATGCAACCTTTATTCTCTAATCCTATATTTGGAACAGAAACGACAATGTCTATAATTCTCTCCAGTTTATTTTTGAGAGGAATCTGCTCCAGGGATAGTTCGAGGATATATTTAATCGTATCTTGCAGTATCTCTCTTTGTTTCAACTCAGTGATGTTTTTTGCTATCTGTTTTCCCAATGATATCTCAGATGACAACAATATATCTCTTTCCTTGAGTTTATCCAGCATAGAGTTTATGTTTTTAAGAATTCCTTTTTGGTTTTGATTTTTAAGCAGTTTATAGTCGATGTGTAAATTGCCTTGTGAAATGTTATCTAATATGTCTATGATTTCGTGCGGTTCAGCTCCTAATTCATTAATAAATGACTTAATTACCCTGGCAGCAATTAATGTGCTAATTATGATTGACAATACTAATGCAAATATGATACATAACATGAAAATATTATATAAAGCCGATGATTCAAGCTCACTTTCCTCCATTCTTTTTGTTTGAAAGTCAGTAAGATCGAGCATTGTTTTTGTTAACATATTTGAACTTGCCGTTTGCTTGTTGATTAATAATTCTTTTGATTCATGTAACTTACCCAACATAACGCTATTGGTATATTCCCGCAAAATTGAAAAATAAGTCTCCTGTGTATCTGAGATTGCTTTTAATAATAATTTGCCTTCCTTGCTTCTGATAACAGAAGTCAATTTCCCTTTACTTTCTATAATAATGTTCTTGTATTTTTCAATATTATCTAATTCTTTTTTTCTTAGCGTACTGTCCTCAATGATGAGTAATTTATTTGATGAAAGACTAATATCTCTTACGGCGTAGAGCATATCATCTAAGATCGCTGTTTTTGGATATCTGTCGTTGACTAACTTGTCTATTGTATTACGGAACGAGTTTAACATCAAAACAGCAATAACACCGTTGATGATTAAAAATACTAATATCACACCATGAGAAAAGCTAAATTTTGTTCCTAACTTCATCGCATCACCTCTTTAAAGTTTATGGCAATAATAACACCATGATATTGAGCCTGTTGTTAAGTATTATACCAAAACAATTGAATAAGTTGTAATAAATAGCAATATGTGTGACAGAAGTAACAGACGGAAAGAAAAATAAAGAATTATTTAATGAGATTTGTTTGATTTCTTTATGTTACACTAAACCATTAAAGGTAAAGTGCCGATGAGATAATATGTTTAGTAAATGCACGGCGTGTGCTAAAAGAGATTAGAAGAGGGAACAATGGGATTATTTAAGGCGTTTTCCGGAAAAAGCGAAAATTCAAAGAATGTTCCTCAACAGCCGATAGTAAAAGAAAAACTACTCAATAATCGCCGCAGCATACGGTATTTGGTTGAGGATGTTCCTATTGGGGAGACAGGTGTTTTAGTTAATATAGGCAGGGGCGGCTGTAAGTTGAAAAAGTTGTCGCCAGACCTTATAGATATGCCTGAGATAAAAGTTACAATTGCCGGAAAGGAATACCGAAGCAGAGTGGTCTGGCAGGACGACAAACACATAGGTCTCGAACTTCAGGGAGGGTTTGAATCCTCCGAGTTTATAATAAAATACCTGAAAAAGGTCAGAGATATAAGCATAAGGCCACTCAGAAGGCTTTCTGATGAAGCAATCAAGGGTTTTGTTGAAAAAGATATGCTTGGTATAATGGTTAACCTTATGGCTGAACTTGAGGCGCCAAACTGCGATATGTCACGTATGAAACTCTTTGTCTGCAAGCTTTCCGGACTAAAAGAGGCGGTTGCTGAAAAAGCCAACATAATCAGAACAGAAGAGGAGGTCGTAACACTTAAAGACGTAGATTATGCGATAAAAAGACTGGGCACTGATACGGTAAAAAAAGTATCCCTTGAGTATATAAAGAAAAAATCCTCGGAAATAGAGGTTCCGGAGTGGGGAGCACATTTTTATGACTCATATAAAATTCTGAAAACGGTTTTCTTTTCTAAACTTGCTCCTTTTTTTGGATATAAAGACAATCAGAACCTTGCTGAGGCCATTTTAAACCTTGAAACTAAGGGTGTGGATATATTTCTTAATAAAGGTAATAAGAATTTTATGAAATTTTACAATTCTCCAACCAAAATATATTCCGAGCTGACACGTTTTCTTGAAAAAATTAACTTTGGAAAAGATCTAATTCAGGTAAATAAGATTTATATAACCTCTGTCAGAAAACCCACCACCGCTCTTTACGACGGATATGTGCTTGCCCACCTTGCCCGTTACCCTCATATCACTCTTGACAAATCAATGAAACTATCTTTAAATAAAATTGTTCTTAACTTTTCTTTGATTTGCAATCTGACTATACTTGCCACTGAGGCATTCATTGAAAAGGACAAGTATGCTAACTCGGTTTTAGTCCACAAACTGAAACGCACGGGAATGGATGAAAATAAGCTACTGCTGTTTCTGGATAATATCGTTAACGAAACAAACAAAATAATGAACGACATTGGCAAGAGGGGCAATTTAAAAGGAATTAATATAAGCGGCACACCTATAAGAATAAGAGAATTTCTGGCAAAGGAGCCAAATACTGATAGATTTCTCAACTCTTTTAAAGAGTTCAAAGATAAGAAACGGCTGGTTATTAAATATGAAGATGACACTTATACACACTACATCCTCGGCAGAATACTGGATTCTGAGGAGTTTGAACTGAATACAAAGTTATGCTGCATTTTGCCATGTGAGTGCCTGTTGTCTGAGGATTTCAGTGTTGAGCAGTTTTCTTACTTCAATGTAGTGGTGTTTAAAAATATAGATCAGTTATCTCCTTCTCTCCTAAGAAGCCTTGTTAAGATGTGGAACACATTTGAGGGAAGCATTATCCTGACTTTTAGCGCTTACAGTATGCTTGATTACAGCAACAAAGAGCTCTTTTTACTTTTAAGGAAATATATTGTTGACTTTCCATCGTATTTCGCCGATCAAAAAATATACATCAAAATGGTTGAACATGTGACAAGTTACATCAAAAACTGCACAAACGGAGGCGCTCCGGATGACTCACTTTATACAAACAACGTCATAACCATGGACCACATAAGGGGCAGTGCCCTCCTGCAGGCTGCTCAGTCGCTGGAGGAGGAAGAGGAGAGTAAACCATAAGACGTTAAACACAGAACAAACAAACACATGAGGTTATAGCTGTCACTTCTTTTCCTGAGATGAATCTACAAACACACCCCTCACTATGTCTGCAATATTTTCAGCATTAGTCCTGAAAATATCAAAAGAAACAATCATTGATTGTTTCCATGTATCAATAATAACGACGTTGATTTTCCCAATCTCATTCAATAATATCTCGCGGATTTTAAGCATAGCATTCATGTTCTGGGCAACAAGGTTTATGTAGCCAGGCCTTACCTCAGTCATGACATAAGAATCCGTACTTATAGGTACGCTAACGGTCATATCGGGCTTTGCGGCAATAACAGTGGATACCATCTGCTCCTTTGCAGGCTCCTCCGCAACCTTTGTGTCTTCAATTATCGCGGGCTCTGTGTGTTGTCTGGTATTTGTGGGAACTGCTGGTTTTAAGGCGCTTAACCGTTCCATCACCTGTGTTTTCTTAGGCATTTAGTATCTCCTCAATCAGTTGCTGAAAGTCCTGGGCAACAAAGCTTTTGGGGTTATAGTCGAAAACGCTCTTATGTTGTATTTGAGAGCGCACTACGTCAATACTTAATCTAATTGTGGTTTTAAAAAGTTTTTCAGGGAAACTATCCTTCAGAGTGTCAAACACCTGCTGAGACAGAGACGTTCTTCTGTCAAACTTACAGGCAAGAACCCCCAATATGGACAGAGACGAATTTAAACTTTTCCTCTCAAGCTCTATTTCCTCAAGAAGCTGTTTAAGGCCAAGTATAGAAAAGTATCCGACATCCACAGGTATGATAATATGCTCGGCCATTGTCAGAGCATTTTTAGTAAATGCGTTAATGCTTGGCGGACAGTCCAGCACTATGTAGTCATAATCGTTGGTAATCGGAGCGAGAGCTTTTTTTAGAACATCAAAAGACTTATTATTTATCAGCATCTCCTCCATGTCTTTAAGTGAATTATTAGCAGGTATGATTTCAAGGGAATCCACAGTAGTTATGAAATCCCTTGGGTTGCCACCGTTTGTCATCAGGTCTTTGATGGTTTTGCCGCCGCTTTCAATCATAAGACCAACAGATGCCGAGGCATTTCCCTGAGCATCCACATCAACAAGCAGGGTTTTTTTGCCTGCTTTGTTTAACCCTGCTGCCAAATTTACAGACAGGGTCGTTTTACCAACTCCGCCTTTTTGGTTAGTTATCGCTATTGTTTTACTCATAACCATATTGCCTCGCTATTATATTTTAAACTTTACAATGATAATACTGCACTACGAAAAAAAGCAAGATGAAAAAGTTGAGCTCTAATTTTCTCCACTTGCGCCAGAGACCATTTTTTCATTACAATGTACTGCTACCGGAATGAAAAAAAATATAACCTCAGAGATAAAAGGCGCGCTGTCAGGAATAACTGAAGAGCCTGCACCATTTTGGATAAAGCCTCTCTCTATACCTCTGTTTATTCTAAGCCTTACAGCAGCCGTTTATTTTCCTGTTATACACAACGGCTTTATCAGCTACGATGATATCAACTATGTGATTGAAAATCCGGTTGTTATTGCAGGGCTTACCCTTAACGGTTTTGTCTGGGCTCTGAAATCAGTTTATTTTGCTAACTGGCATCCTGCCACGTGGATTTTATATATGACAGAGGCAGAGGTTTTTGGAATCAACCCGCAGGGATTTCACTTTGTCAGCATGCTGCTTCACGGTATTAACGGTCTGCTGCTTTTTATGGTTTTACAGAGGCTTTCAAAAGAGCCTGTGCCGGCTTTTTGGGCTGCTATGCTGTTTGTAGTTCATCCGCTTAATGTGGAATCGGTGGCATGGGTGTCTCAACAAAAGACGCTTCTTTCAACAACTTTTTGGTTTTTAGCTCTGTTGGCTTATGCTGTGTTTGTTGAAAAGCCGAAAGTGTTAACTTACATTGTTATAACTGTACTTTTCATTATCGGCTTAATGGCTAAACCAATGCTTGTGACGTTTCCTGTGACGTTGTTGATTTTGGATTTCTATCCGCTTAAACGGTTTCACGGTGTGTCTTTTAAGGTTAAGCTGCGGATTATTTGTGAAAAAATCCCTTTATTCATTATCACTGCTGCTGCGTCACTGATTACTGTAGTCTCTCAGAAACAATCCGGGGCAATTGTTGCTATCTCTGATGTTACAATACCGGAGCGGCTCATAAACGGTATCACATCCTATGCCGGATACATTAAGAAGATGTTTTATCCCGTTAATCTTTCCGTGTTTTACCCCTATAGCGATACGATAAATTATCTGACAGCTGGCATTGATCTTTCACTCCTTACGACAGTAGCCGTTATCTCAATAGACACTATAAAAAGAGCACCGTACATCGCTGCCGGATTTCTCTGGTATGTGGTGACTCTCTTGCCCGTCTCTCAGATAGTTCAAATAGGGGGCGCCTCAATTTCTGACCGCTATGCCTATGTGCCGCTGATTGGGCTTTTTATTGCTCTTGCCACAGGAGCATGGAACACGGTTAAAAAAGATAATTCTATGCGAAAATTTTTTGCCGTATCTGCTTTTGTGATAATTATTACACTTGGCTGCATCAGTTCTAAACAACTTTCGTACTGGAGAGATTCCGGAGCACTATTTAAACACTCAATTGATGTAACATATGGTAACTATGTTGCCTATAATGAGTATGGGATGTACTTAAAGGAAAAGGGAGAGACTAATGCGGCTATTGATATGTTCAAAGAAGGGCTTAGGTACGCTCCAAATAACAAAACTCTCAACTTTAATGTGTGGGATGCCCTCCTTAGGGCCGGGAAAGCAAATGAGGCTCAAAAACACCTTCAGGTAGCTCTTCCTATGTTTACTGAAGGGGGAAATACAGCTGGCTTAAAAGATATTGCAATTAAACTTCTACGAAAACGCGACTATAAAATGTCGGCTGCTTATTTCTCACTCCTTACCTCACTTAACCCTGGTGATGCCGATAACTTTAACTATCTGGGACTATCCTACCTTGCCCTTAAAGACTATGAAAAGGCTAAAGCGGTTTTACAAGCGGGGCTTAGGAGTTTTCCAAAACGGGCAGACCTTCATCTTCACCTTGGGCTTGCACTCAGGGAATGCGGCGAGACTGCCGCTTCAGAAAGTCACTTTGCAGAGGCAGTAAAACTTAATCCGGCTCTCACAGGAGTTATCAGAGACCTTAATGATGGCAGAAAAAAGTAAACAATTTATTAAAGACAACCTTACAATAAGTGATGAGAAAGCGCCACTTATAGCTCTCATGTTTTTGCTTTTAATCACTTTCCTTGCCTACCGAAGTATCTTGTACAACGACTTTGTAAGCTATGACGATTACCTGTGTATAATTGATAATCCGATAGTTAAGGATGGATTTACAAAAGAGGCTGTGACTGCGGCACTCATTTCCCAACACGCTGCCAACTGGCATCCTCTCTCGTGGTTTTCCCACATGATGGATGTAGAGTTATTTGGTTTTAATGCCGGAGGACATCATGGAGTGAGTCTTTTGTTTCATCTCGCAAATGTTTATTTTCTATACGTACTGCTTGTTCAGCTTACGGCAAGAAAATGGGAAAGCCTTATTGTGACGGCACTTTTTGCCATCCATCCGTTAAACGTAGAGGCTGTTGCGTGGGCTACTCAGAGAAAAACTGTGCTCTCAACACTTTTTTGGCTGCTTTGTCTTATTTCATACGTTAAATACACGAGGGATTCTAAGCGGGAGAATTTACTTTTAGCCCTGCTCTTTGAAATCCTTGCCCTGTTGTCTAAGCCGCAGGCCGTGATTATTCCTCTGACTATGCTGATAGTGGATTTCTGGCCGCTTAAACGCTTCAAAGCCCGTGGATGGCTTAAGATATCTGTAGAGAAAATTCCTTTTTTGGGTCTTTCCATTTTAGGAGGTCTCTCTGCTATCTGGTCACAGGGCAGCTATGGAGCGGTGGTTTCAACCCAAATTATTCCTTTTAGTGTAAGGATTCCAAATGCCATAGACTCCGTGTTTTTTTATATCGGAAAGGTGCTGTATCCGGTTAAGCTGTCTTGTTTCTATCCGTATATGGGTGACAGCAAGGCGGCAATAGCCACAGTGGAGGGAATAGTTATATTAATTACAGCGGCAATCGCCATAAAATTAAAAGACAGGCTGCCATACTTACTGATGGGGCTGTTGTGGTTTATAAGCACACTTTTGCCGGTAATTGGCATTATCCATGTTGGTTATGCAGCTGCGGCTGACAGATATATGTATGTGCCGATTGTAGGGATTTTCATATTGCTTGTATGGGGTATATCTGATGCTGGAAAGAGGCTCAGGACAATTAACATTTTTTCCAAATATGCACTGCTACCGGTTATTTTAGCGCTTTTTGTTATGACTCAGCGGCAGGTTGGGTTTTGGAAAGACTCCGTGAGCCTATATACTCATGCAGCTAACGCTGTTAAATTCAACTATGTGGCCTATAGCAATCTTGGGCAGATTTACCTTAAAAAGGGGCATCTTGAACCGGCACTAATGAATTTCACAGAGGCTTATAAAATAATGCCGGAGAGCCCTGAGATAAACTATAACATGTTTATTACTCTGAAAAGATTAGGGCGTTATACAGAGGCTGAAAAATACTACGTATCGTCTGCTCCGGTCTGGTATAGCGGAGATCTACCGGTGTTTTATAAGCAATTAGGCCGCTTGATGCTTAAAAATAGAAAATATAAAGAAGCGTTTAATTGCTTTTTAAAAACTCTTCAAATAGACAGAAATGATGTGGAGGGATTTAAACTTATCGCAACGGCACTTGAAAATATGGGTAGATACGATGATGCCATAGCTGCACTAAAAAAAGCCGCTATGCTAAATCCTGATGATAAAGAAATTAATGTGAGGCTTGAGACGTTAGATCAGAAAAAAAGCAAATGAAAACAGTTGAATGTCTCACTTGGCAACAGGGGTTTTTACTTTAAACACACGTGCTGTAGGCCATGAGTTATAGACCTCGGTGTAGAGGTCTTTGTTGTAGTTGCCAAGCAGGTACATCTGATTGAAGTTGGAGTTAAAAACCTCATCGTTAAACAAAAACTGAGCAAATATTGCGCCGTTTTTTGCAAGGGCTTCAAAAAACAGCCCTTTTTTGTTACCATACTCTACGCTATCCAATACCTGCCCGTCTTCAACGACAACTGCCCTGCTAAGGACGCTGCGGCCATTTATCGTTCCCGATTTAAGGTCTATCTTGCTGTCTTCACACATAACGATACGATCCTTGAAAGACTGGCAACTAAGCGGCATAAAATATGGTTGACTGCTGTCTGTCTCTCCTTTTACTGCATCAATGCCACGTAACGTAAGAATGGCTGGAAGCTTCATTATCATATCCACCGTATATAAAATATAGGACTTGTCATATTTTACGTCATCCAACACTTTTTCCACACCGAAGTCCTTTTTAATTTGCGTCTCCGTAACAGTTGAGCCCCCTTTGGTCAGCATACTCAGGATATTGTAGAGTTCTACCTGACTATCTGACGTTAGCGCATGGGCGATAAATAGTGTTTTTACCGTTTCCTGAGAACCGCCGTCATGATAGGTGGCAAAACCCGTTGTATCCTCAAGTGCATAGCCATAGTCCCACCATGTGAAAAGTACCGACTTTTCCGGCAGCATCCTGCCGATTGTCTTAAATGACGAATATAAAGGTGTTGCAATGGATGGAGATGGCACCAGAAAAAAAGCCGTCTGCTTTATTATAACCAGAAAAAAAACAAAAACTGATGCGTAAAGAATTGACTCCTTAAGCAGTTCTTTTTTTATTTTAAACGTCTGATATAATGAATCTAAGATCAAACTGACGAAATAACCGTACCCAACTCCTACAAACGGAGCCAGATACATGGCAAAGCGGTTAGAGCCGGAAAAAGCAACCACTCCCAGTAGCAAAACCGGTGATAGTGGTATAACTTTTTTAATGTTGAGAACTCCAAAAACAGCGAAAAAGATAAGCCCAATAACAGTAAGAACCGGGTTTTGCAGTATCATTGCCATCGTTTCCATAAATGGATATTTGTATAGTTCAGATACCTGAGTAAGCGCTGAGTTTTGCGCTCCAAACTCAACCCCCATAAAAGAGTGTTTTCCAAAAAATACATAATTTGACAGTATCGGAAACACATACGCTGAAAGATATGGAAGCATGTATGACTTAAATATATGCAAGCTAAGAGTTTTCACATCTGGCCATCTTTCTAAAGAAAAAGCCATAAGTGTGGTTAACATTATTACTATATGGTGAAAAAACCCGAACCTGATCCTTTTATAGAATACGGCTGTAGTTACATAAACCACCGCCACTGACAATGAAAGTGTAAACTTAAGCGAAACTACGGGAACAAATACTAAAACAAACAGTGCTATTGGTAAAATGAAATCTCTCCTTTTTGCAAAAACTCTCTCATAAGGAATAATAAAAGGAGCCACATACATACTCATATAATGTGTCATATCAACGGCAAATGTGGAAAGGTAAAATAGCAGAAGTGACTTCACAGAGTCAGGCGGAAAGACGGCATGGGATAGTCCGGCAGGAGTCTTAAAAAAGATATTGGCAAAACCCTCCGGGGTTGAAAAAAACAAAAAAATCAGCAGGGCTTTTAGTATGTCAATTTTGTGTACCTTGTTAAAAAATAGAAATAACGCAAAAGCGGTAAAATACATTATGACAAACTGCTCAGTAGGGTACCACAAGTTAAAGATGTATATAGTTCCGCCTGCTAAGGCTGCATAGAGATTTAAAAATCGTGACTTCTTTGAAAATAAAATGAACAGGGAGGCCATAAAAGGGAAAAAAAGGTTCATCGAATCTGTATCTACGCGCCCTAAACACGTCCGTACATGGTAGCTTTGGCAAAATGTGGCAATTAATCCGCCAGTTATGCCAGCTGCCGGATACCCTGCCCGGTAAAAGTAGATGATAAGGGGAATTACGAACAAACTGGCAAGAAACGGTATAAGATAAATACCTGCAGTGTATAGATCTCCGGATGTGAGCTTTGATACCAGTCTGAGAAGGAAACACAGAAGCGGTTCCTTCTCAGGATAATCATAACCTTTTGTAGGGAAAAACCTAAGAGGGTCAGTCTGTCCGGCATTGTATCGTCCGTTTTCATAATCTCTTGCCATTCTAATCCAGTAGAAGGCATCAACTGTTGTCATCATAGGAGTTGTCCCTACAAAGTACATATCCGGAGTGTGTTTCCATATCTGGTACTGATTTAATCTTACAGAGGTTGAAAGAATAAATGTTAGTGCTGCTACAATTAGAATGGAGATTGTGCTGACGCGAATTGTTGGTCTCAGAAATTTGAACTTATCAATCACTATGCAAAATATATGATTTTAATGAAAAAAGTCAAGAGCTGAAGAATTTCAGCATGTGCCTTTTCAGATTTCGTTTAACCTTTCCCTGTTTAAACTCATCCACTCAGTAGTTTACAAGAACATTCTGGAGATTGTTACTCCAATCATTCATATAAACCCGGTCGGCCATTTCCAGTATAGCGGCAAATGGTTTTTTGTTGGTGAAGGTTGTAACAGATGCGGAATATCCCCAGGACTCTGAGTATTGCCAGTCAGTTGGTTCCGTGTTTGCGTCATTATCGGGTATCTGAGATGTATCAAGGGATGAATCAGTGAACTTCATATAGGAACTATCGGGATTTAATCTTACCCATAAACCTGCTGTCTTATGAAATCCATCATAAGCCATATGTATGTGCGGTTTGTCTTTTGCTGCCTGTACATGGTCACGAACAGTAAAAACAAGCATTATTTTAGTTTCCAAATGCGAAGAAGCTATTAGTGGATACAAATGGCTGACTGACCTGAATTGCCACAATTGTGCTGCCTCATCCGGGGTAGCCACATCAACTGGCCATTGTTCTGAGGAAAAGACGTTTTTATAAAGAGCATTAGTTAAATCCGCTGAATATACTCGCTTTCCATACATGGTTTGAAAAAAACTGAGAAGAACAAAAGGATTAGAAGTCTTAGAGTCAAAACAAGGGCGTCCCTCAGGGTAAAGACTTACGTTGACACACCAGCCAAGGGTTGTATAATCCAGATTTAAACCATTGGGACCATAGTTGTCCGGATAATTGTAATAAGGATTATAATGGGGGATACCCTGTGTGTCATAATAGCCAATCTCAATGGCATATATCTTATCCTCAGTTGGAGATTCCATAGAAACTAAATATGCCAGATTTTTTATATCAGTTCCATGCCGGGCTAAAAGATTAGTAGCCTCCATCCCTGTGTGGGAATAAGCATAAATCCCGACATTACTTAGAAGGGGTGTAACGGGTAGAATATCACTAATATAGAGGCCGTCAGTATTTTGAGTTAACCCAAGAATAAAAAGAACTATGTCTCTTAACGCCAAAATTGTGTTTTGGCCTCCGTAATCAAAAACACCTTCACTCATAACATACATGCTTCCTATATTTGCTATATGACCGGGCCATAAGAACTCTACCGTAATAAACCCACGGCTGTTAATATATGTATTGTCTGCAAAAAGAACAGGTTCCATATCAACAGGAGGAATGTAGATAATGACAGGGGCTCCTTCTGTGTAACGTGTTGTTACAGGAGATGTAATTTTTATCAGGACATTACCGCTGCCCTCTGAATAAACATATGTATAAGTTATTGAACTGTCAGAGGCACCCTCCATAGCGTTACAGTATGTACCTGAGCCGCCGATTAAAATAAACGAGGCGAGCATTCCCACAAACAGCAAAACATAAAAAAACATTCTAATTTGGATTACTGTAGGCACTCCTTATGATAGCATATTGAGACCGTTGCAAAAATATTATAACACCAAAGTTGAGTTCAAAAATATAACAAAATGTTATAGAAAAAGGATGAGATTGCCACACCCCCTGCGGGGGTTCGCAATGACGGCGTGGGCTGTGCGTGGGCGTACCTATCCGTCATTACGAGGAGCGATAGCGACGTGGTAATCTCATCATTATTATATTTTAGGCTGCTACTCGGTATTAATTGGGAAATACTTTTCCCACATTTTGGGAATTTTGCAACGGTCTCATATTGCAGTCAATATCTCTGATATATATAATCAGATACTTGAAATATAAACCCTGCTTAACAACGTTGTTCCTTAAATCCGTTACAGAGGTGTGAAAAAAAGTTAAAAGCCCTCTTGCTTCAATGTTTTCAGATTATAAAGAGTGCAAACGACCACTTATCGGATTTCGGGTCTTAACTTGCTTTTTCAATAGATATAGGTTACTATCTACTATAACGGACTAAAGGATTTTATTTGAAAACCATTTTTTTTGTTGCTCTAAACTGTGAGATTGTTTGAAAACACGGAGGATTAACGGCAATGATTTTATCAGAGAGCTCCGATACACCAGAAAATAATAATAAAACTATAATAGATTACGCAATACTGTTTGTAAAGTTTTCCGAAATCGCCTCAATAATCGTTTTCTCTGTTGGATTAATTGCATTTGCTGAGTGTATTTTCAGATTTTTAAATTTAAAGCCACTGTGTTTCAAATATGATATTATGAGAGTAAATGCAGCCCTTGCTTTTATTCTGACAGGCATATCTCTGTGGTCTGTACAAACTAAACGACTTTCCAATTTTAACAAGAAACTTTCTGTAATTAGTGCTTTCTTTGTTTTTTTTATTGGATTTCTCACCGCGTTAGAATATATTTTTAACATTAATCTGGGTCTTGAAACTTTTTTGTGGAGTGAAAAAGATCATTTGGAAGGTGCTTACTTTCACGGTAGAATGGCATTTAATACAGCCCTAGATTTTATTTTGATTGGAACCTCCCTTATGTTTATAGACAAAGATACAAAAAAAATGTTTACTTTGCCGCAACTATTTATAACTATTGCAGGAATTATAACTTTATTGGCACTTGAGGGATATATTTATAATGTTTCAAGTCTCTATACCATGAATACATTCACTGCAATGCCTTTGGATGCTTTAATATCATTTATGATTGTATGTGCAGGTGTGTTTTTAGCAAGACCTGATAACGGTATTATGAAAACAGTATCCTCAAATACATTAGGAGGTTTAATAACCCGCAGAATGCTTATAGCTGTTATAACGATACCTTTTTTAATAGATATTATAGGAGGTTTAGGAGCACACGCGGGTCTCTACAATGAGGCTCTTAGCGATGCCGTGACAATGATATTTACAATGATAGTCCTGATTTATTTAGTATTGAAGACTTCAAGAAGGATTAATAACGAGGAAATATATAGAAAAGAAGCTGAAGAGGTAATAGAAAGCGTTGCCAGATTTCCAGGCGAAAATCCCAATCCGGTGCTTCGTATCATGTCAAATTTCCAGATCATTTACTCAAACAAAGCAGGCAACGTCTTGTTGCCAAATATTGCTGCCAAAAATAATGATATTTTTGAGATTAATGATGAGCTGTGGAAAGAAAAGATAAGCACCTCCCTCTCCCAAAAAATGGCGGCAGAAATGGAAATGTCAGCTAATGACAAATTCTTTCATTTTACAATTACGCCAGTGCCGGCTATGAACTATATAAATCTCTATGGATACGATATAACTAAGCGCATAAAAGCCGAGCAGTCACTGCGTGACAGCGAAAACAGATACAGGACTTTGATGGAGCAGGCCTCAGACGGTATAATGCTTGCCGACCATGAGGGTAATTATACTGACGTAAATACCAAAGCTTGCGAAATGCTGGGATACACAAAAGAAGAAATCCTGAGGCTTAATATTACAGATATAGTAGAGCCTGAGGATTTGGCAACAAAACCAATAGCCTTTGATAAATTAAAAACAGGACAGACGGTAATGTCTGAGCGTAAGCTGCTCCGCAAGGACGGCAATGTCGTTGATACAGAAATAAGCGCTAAGATGCTTCCTGACACTCGCTTTCAAGCTATCATCAGAGATATTACAGAGCGCAAAGTCATGGAGGATGCTCTTAACTATGAACGCAACAAGTTATTAAACATACTGGACACTATGGAGGATGGAATCTACATAGTAGATAGTAAATTCAACTTACAGTATGCAAACCCTATAGTAATCAGGGAATTTGGCAAAATGGAAAATAATAAATGTTTTTCCTATTTTCACGGACTTAAAGATACTTGCCCCTGGTGTAAAAACTTAGAAGTATTTAGCGGCGAGACGGTTCACTGGGAATTTACAATGACAAAAACTAAAAAGACCTATGATATTTTAGATACTCCATTAAAAAATCCTGACGGTAGTATATCTAAACTGGAAATTTTCAGAGACATTACCGAGCGTAAGACAGCCGAGGAAAAACTCAAGAAAAACATTCAGGAAAAAGAACTCCTTATTAAGGAAATGCACCATAGAGTAAAAAACAACCTGCAATTGGTTTCCGGCCTTTTAGGACTCCAACTTGGCCAAATAAAGGACAAAACTTATCGTGCTATGTTTGAGGAAAGTCAAAATAGAATAAAGTCTATTGCTTTGGTTCATGAAAGACTCTACAGTTCAAAATCAAAAAGCCTCGCCGAGGTAAATATGAAAGAGTACATATCTAATCTTACGTCAAACCTCGCTTCATCTTTTATAGATGAGAGTACAGAATTTTCGTTAAATATTGATGCAAAAGATATTCTTGTCGGCATAGATACTGCCATCCCCTGTGGATTAATAATAAATGAACTTTTTACAAATATATTAAAACACGCTTTTTCAGGAGACGATATTGGTCAAATCAATATATCGTTACAGTTAGAGAATGAAAAAGAAATTGAAATCTCTATAAGCGACAATGGAATCGGTTTGCCTGAAAATATTGATTTAAATAAACCTAAAACTCTTGGATTAACGATAGTAGGTATATTGGTTAAACAACTAAATGCCGTCATAGATTTGGACAGAACAGCTGGCACAAAATTTACCATAAGATTGAAAAAATAAATAGATAATGACCTTATGTATAAAGGAGAAGTTATTATGGCTAAAGCTGAGATAATGATTGTTGAGGATGAGGGCATAACAGCCCATTATATACAAAACACACTGGTTAATTTGGGATATACGATAATATCTATAGAGAACTCAGGCGAGTGCACATTAGAAAAGTTAAACAACGATAAACCCGATTTGGTTCTGATGGATATAAAACTTAGTGGAGATATTGACGGAATTGAAACTGCTGAGGAAATCCGTGTCAAATTCGACATTCCTGTGGTTTTTTTAACAGCGCACTCAGATGGACCAATGATTGAGCGGGCTAAAATCGCTCAACCGTATGGTTATGTCTTAAAGCCGTTTGATGGCAAAGATTTACAGTCAAATATCGAAATGGCCTTGTATAAACACAACTCTGAAAAGAAAATGAGGGAATTGGCCTACTATGATGTGTTAACCGGTCTTCCTAACAGAACTCTCTTCTATGACCGGCTCGTACAAGCCCTGAATATATCAAAACGCAACAACAAGATGGTAGCAATTTGTATGGTAGATCTGGATGGTTTTAAATGTGTGAACGACAGAATGGGGCATGATGTTGGAGATAAGGTGCTTAAGGAGGTAGCCGTAAGATTAAAAGACAGTGTCAGGGAGTCAGATACAGTGGCAAGGATAGGAGGCGATGAATTTATATTGATAGTAACAAACATCTTAAACCAGGCAGATGCAGCCACAATAGCTCAAAAGGTGCTTTTATCCATTGGCGCACCATTTGAGCTGAAATCACCAATATGTGCCATTGGCTCAAGTATTGGCATTTCCCTTTGTCCGGATGATGGCACTGACCCTGATATATTAATTAAAAAGGCTGACATGGCTATGTATCATGCAAAGGAAAATGGTAAACACTGTTTCTTTTTCTTTAAAGATATAAATAAAAAAATTGCTTTGGGTACAGAAGTTATAGTAGGTTTTGCCTTAGAGTTTGTACTACATAAAAAGGGCAGTTGGAATCATAACGATTGGGTCAACTTTTTATTGTCAACAGAAAGAAATGGGTTACACATTACAGAAAATATTAAGGCAAGTTTGGGTCTGTTGTTAGAAACACAAAAAAAACTATACCAATTAATGCCGGAATCAGACTTAAACTACATATGCAATGAAGTTGTTAAATTTGTCAAAGAAAACAAAGGCTCATGGCTTCATACAGAATGGGAGCTGTTATTACAAAATTTTGAATCAAATCATATAAAATTACCAACAGACAAAGGGCACATTGTTGAGGAGATTGTTAAGAATATAAAGTCTCTGTATATTATGGCAGAGAGTAACGCATAAACATGCAGCACCTCATATGCGGTTAGAGGAGATGGTATCATGGCTAAAGCTGAAATAATGATTGTTGAAGATGACGGTATAACTGCACTTTATATTCAAAAGATGCTGGAGGCCCTGGGGTACACAAGCAAACATATAGAGCAATCAGGCGAGAGAGCGATACAGAAGCTAAGTGAATATAGACCCGACCTGGTATTGATGGATATAAAACTGCATGGAGATATGGATGGAATAGCGGCAGCTGAGGAAATCCGCACCAAATTCGACATTCCTGTGGTTTATCTCACTGCCCATGCAGATGATTTAATGCTTGAGCGGGCTAAAAATACCGAACCCTATGGATATATACTCAAGCCTTTTGAAGACAGGGAACTACATTTGACAATAGAAATGGCTCTTCACAAGCACAGGCTTCAAAGCCGCCTCAAAGAAAACGAGCGATGGCTCTCCACGGTTTTAATGAGCATAGGGGATGCCATTATTGCTACCGACAGCGACTACAACATTGTGTTTATGAACCCGGTGGCGGTGCATCTGACAGGCCACAGTCAGGAACGAGCACTTGGCAGGAATATCAACGAGGTTTTTAAACTTGATGGTGATGATAATGCAGTGGAGCATTTCCGCAGTGCTAACGAATGTAGTATGAAGGTAGATATGAAAGACCGTGTTATCTTGAAAAAGACCGGAAGCAAGATTTATATTAACGGCTGCATATCGCCAATTTTGGATGATAACGGCTCGGTAGAGGGTATAGTGATTGCTTTTCACGACATCACCGAAAAAAAACTCTATGAAGAGACTCTTAAAAACCAGAGGGAAAGTTTCATCTCAGTCCTCTTGCATGACCTGAAGTCTCCTGTGATTGCCATCAAGGGCTACTTAAACAGGTACCTTGTTGGTAAGGCTAAAACAGATAAAGATAAAGAGGAAGTGGTAAGAATAGCACATGACGCATCAGGAGATGTTCTAAATATAATTGAAGACATCTCTCAGGCACTCAGGAGTAGAAACTCCATGATTGCTTTTAATCCGCAAGAGGTAAAATTTAACGACGTTTTGGCTTCTGTTTTGATAAATTTTATGCCTGAGATTGAAAAGCGGGGCATTGAACTTATTGTTAACGAATACCCCGGAATAGCCAGGCTGGAGGAGACATCAGTTTCTATTATGGCCGATTTGTACCAGATTAAAACCATGACGGAAAATCTTATCGGTAATGCCATAAAGTACGCAAACAAACTGATAGAGATAAAGCTGCAAAAAACCGGAGACAATATAATACTGTCAGTGGTGGACGATGGTAAGGGGATTGAGTACGAGTATCATGAGAAGATATTTGAGGAGTATTTTCAGGCGCCTGAAAGTGTAAAAGGCACAGGGCTTGGCCTATTCAGTGTAAAGAAAGTTGTTGAAAAACACAGAGGGACAATATCTTTGAAACCCATTGAAAACAGAGGCGCTCATTTTGAGGTTATACTTCCATTTATTAAATGACAGAGTTTTATGAACGCACATTCTATGTGCGGAACGACTCGATTGCAAGCATAATGTTAAAGATAATTACTACAGCAGCAATAATCAATAGAAATATCTTTTCCAACCCTGAGTTTGCGTGCTCGCCCATTACGTGTTTAGAAGATGTCAGGAAAATCAGAGAAACCATAGTCAGTGGAAGTTGTATGCTTAAAGCAATCTGGCTTACGATTATCCCCTGAAAAGGGTCTTTTAGAAAATAAATAATCACAGCGGCAAAGATGACTGTTAAGGCAATTCCTGTGCGTGAGTGTTTGTCTGAGGTGTCCAGTGGCTTACCGAACATTCCTGCAAAAATCGAACCCCCTGCCATTGCTGCGGTTATTGTTGAGGACAGTCCGGCAAATAGCAGAGCAAGGGCAAACACTATGGCTGCTTTTGTGCCAAGGAGGGGTTTAAGTGTGTTTTGAGCCTGTTGGAGTTCTGTTACGTGAATGCCTCTTTCTTTAAAAACTGAGGCTGCCACTATTATCATGGCTGCATTTATAAGAAAGCCAACAAACATGGATGTCAGGGTGTCAGTGAATTCGTACTTAAGCTGTCTGTTGATTATCTCTTTGCTTTTAAGGTTCCAGTGCCTGCTTTGAATAATCTCTGAATGCAGAAATATATTATGCGGCATGACGACAGAACCAATAACACTCATCACAATCAGCATCGAACCCACTGGCAGTGACGGTGTAAATGAATAATAAATCGCAGATTTCCAGTTTACATCTACAAGGAATAGTTCAAAAATAAAGGCGATTCCAATAAGTGACACAAAAGCTATAATCCATTTTTCGAGTTTTCTGTAAGTGTTTGTAAAAACCATCCAAAAGACAAATACCACAGTAAGGGGGGTGCCAATTGATATGGGAAGACCCAAAAGCATGTTTAGCCCGATAGCTGCCCCCAGTATTTCGGCAAGTGCCGTTGACACACCGGCAGCTACGGCAGAAAGTAAAAAAACGCTGCCAACGTATTTATTAAAATACTTCTTTGATGCCTCAGACAGACAAAGCCCTGTGACTATTCCAAGGTGGGCCGCATTATGCTGTAGGATTATCAACATGACGGTTGAAAGTGTTATCAGCCAAAGGAGATTGTACCCGTAGTCGGAACCGGCAGAAATATTAGCCGCCCAGTTGCCGGGATCTATAAAACCCACGGTTATAAGAAACCCCGGCCCCAGGTACTTAAATAATTCAAACGCTTTTGTGTCTGTTAATTTCATGTTCAGTTAAGTTAGTTCTCGTGTTTTGTTATGTTTTACAGATGTATTATCCGATTTCTGCAACAAAAAATCAAATTCATTTGAAATATAATTCATGCTGAAAGGTTGCCATGCCCTCACTGTGCTACGGGAGTTTATAGAAGCGCAGGAACACCGGACTCATAAATATTAGAATCCTTATTAATACAGAGTGATGATTTGTGATATAATTTAGTAAAACTATTATGGAGGTGGACAAAATACGTGAAAACCACTTTAACAATAAGCGATGATTTATCTGAAAGACTGAGTGCTTTGGCTAAAACTGAACATCAGTCGGAATCTTCTCTTGCATCAGAGGCAATTGAGGAGTTTTTAAGTGTACGGCAATGGCATATTCAAGCAATAAACGAGGGTATTGAGGCTGCAGACAGAGGCGATGTTGTAAGTCATGAGGAGGCTGCTCATGTCTTAACAGATAAAGGTAGTTGCTTCAGTTAAGTTTGGGGAAAATCGTATCTGGAATTCTACCTGTAAAACAATTCACATCACCAATTAAAAGACCAACATAATAGTTTGGTCCCCAATTAAGCTCATTATATAGATATTCTGCATGTTTATCCATTTCCTCTCCTGAGTTTATTTTCATTGGGTTGAATTTATAGCACATAAGAGAATTTTGATTTCTGAGTTAATAGAGTCCAATTGTTTTTTCTTTATTTTCGCTTTCGTAAAAAAATCACGCCTAAATTTAGAACCTTCAAATTCGGGGTCGAAATCACGATAAGGACCGGTTACTATATCTCTTTCCTGTTCATGTTCTTTGGTTAGACAAAACACTTCTATGACACTTTCTTTCTCTCCGTATTTGGCACGGAAATCTGGTTGAGTATTGTTCTTTGCTTGTTGCGGAGCTATGGTTGTAAAACCAAACTTTTTTAGCCAAAAGATGGATCTTAGTTCAGCGAAGAATGCTTCTAATGCTTCAATTGTTAGATCTCTCGGTTTAAAATCCAATCGTTGCAAGAGATCAGGAAAAGATAATCCCGTAATCTCACATGCTTCATCCATCCGTTTAAAAATACGAGATCGAGTTTTGGGATCGATCAATCTTGCATCATTTGTTTTTTTGTACAAATTATCAAGATATAATTTAAACTCGTCTTCTGTGTAATTTTTCACCTTTTTCACCATCGTTACCCCATTCCACTTAATATCTACAAGAACATCCAGTATGCTGTAAGTTATTTTATCACAGTTTTGGCGAAATTTCACATTTAGGGGAAATCCTATATAGAAGCGACCAGAACGTTTTTTTTATGTCAGAACATCTCTCCCTCTCGTTAAAACTCCTTTTGTGTCTCTACAAAACTGGACAAAACGATAAAGCAGAAAAATCTTGCAATGGTGTACTTTATATGGTACACTATTGTTAGAGGTTTGTTGATGACCGTGAAACAATTGAAAGAGATACCAGTTATCTTCTATCGTAGTTCGCTTGGGGCAGAGCCTGTCAGAGACTGGTTGCGCAACTTGCCAAGTGAAGACAGGCGCACAATTGGGTTTGACCTCGCAACTGTACAGGTTGGTTGGCCTGTCGGGATGCCGTTGTGCCATTCCCTTGGCGGCGGATTGTGGGAGGTGCGCAGCACTCTGCCAAGCCGTAGAATTGCGCGGATGTTATTTTTTATATACGAGGGACAGCTCATAGTTTTACACGGCTTCATCAAACAGACACAGAGAACACCACAGGACGAACTTGAATTAGCACGTAAACGAATGAAGGAGGTTGTGACATGAGCAATAAACATTTAGGATCAACGCTCTATGAGTTTCTACAAGAGGAAGGCATTTACGATGCCGCGAAGACGGCAGCGGCTATGCGCGTGATTTCGTGGCAGATTGCCGAGGAAATGCACAAGAAGGGAATAACTAAGCTTGAAATGGCCGAGCTCATGCACACAAGCCGTACACAGGTTGACCGAATACTTAAGGCAAAGGGCAACGTAACAATTGAGACGCTGCAACGTGCCGCCGCACTTGTCGGACGTGAACTTCGCCTTGAATTGGTGTAGCTGACCCGTCAACGAC
Organism: Nitrospirota bacterium; assembly: GCA_015233895.1. Lineage (NCBI taxonomy): Bacteria > Pseudomonadati > Nitrospirota > Nitrospirota bacterium. The sequence goes on from JADFXG010000011.1 coordinate 116,101, forward strand.
AGAAGAAAGCACCTTACTGGCATTATCACAACCAAGGTCTTGGCCGCTCACTGCTATACGGTGCTATGATTCGTATAACTAATGACCGTGGTTGTTTTTAATGAAAAAATACATGGTGCGTTTACGAGGCAGTTCGTTCTGTTTCTGTTTTGGACAGATATGATACAATAATATTTACTTGAACCTGGGTTTAAGTCAGTAAGGTGCAACTTAATGGAGAGCCTGCAACTTGAATTCTGATACAGTTGAATCATGTGAGTTAATAAGAAAAAACCGTAATGACCTCTTAGCAATTCTTAATCAACTGAGAGTTGGCTCCATAATGCTTGATGAAAATGAAAATATGATTTTTGTAAGTAAACTTGTTCTCGATATTTTTGGAATAACCGATGATGAAATAACAGGTATGCCTTTAGATAAACTAATTCGGCCTAATGTAAAAAATTACGGAGAGCTTGTTTCAGCCATATCGGCTAATAAAGCAAATAACGGGAAAGTTATATTAGAAGCAGACTCTCCCGGAGGTAAACAATTTTGGTTTGAAGTGGAGGTCAAAGAGGATCCTGAGAATTTAAGAAGGAAAATTCTGTTTTTATATGATGTGACTGAAGTGTATGGACTAAGAAAACTCCTTAAAGGTAAAGCCGGTTTTCAGGATATGACAGGAAAAAGCTCTGTCATGGGAAAAGTGTTTACCCAAATCAGAAATATTGCCGATGTTTACTGGACAGTACTTATCGAGGGTGAAACAGGAACCGGTAAAGAACTGGTAGCCCGTGCCATTCATTCCCTTGGGAATCGTAAAGACAAACCGTTTATAGCGCTAAATTGTGCAGGATTAACTGAATCATTGCTCACCAGCCAATTATTTGGCCATCGCAAGGGTGCTTTCACAGGTGCGGTGTCCGACCACAAGGGGTTTTTTGAAACTGCAGAGGGTGGCACGGTTTTTCTTGATGAGATTGGCGATGTCCCTCTAAATGTGCAGGCTAATCTGCTGCGTTTTCTGGAATCACATGAAATAACGGTAGTTGGCGAATCTGTATCAAAAACTGTGGATGTAAGGGTAATCACTGCTACAAATAAAAGTCTTTCGGATGAGGTTAAAAAGGGAAACTTCAGAGCAGATCTGTTATATCGAATCCGTGTTGCCCGCATAACTTTGCCGCCCCTTAGGGAACGAAGAGAGGATATACCTCTTTTAGCAAGCCGGTTTCTGTCTGAAGCGGAGGCTTTTTCCGGTAAAAAAATTACTGATATAAGCACTGAGGTAATGGCATTATTTTTAAATTATTCATGGCCTGGAAATGTGAGAGAGCTACGCAGCGCTATAGAGTTTGCCGTTATACATAGCAAGAGCTCCGTTATTATCCCGAATGACTTACCACCTGAAATTGCTGATTCCGATGAGAGTGTATCGTCTTTGGCACTTGATAGCATAGAAGATGAGCGCGAGAGATTTTTAGAAGCTCTGAGGCTCTCTCATGGTAATCGCGCTAAAGCAGCCCGCTCTCTTGGAATTAGCAGAGCTACCTTTTACCGGCATCTTTACCGCTTAAAACTATAAAATGAGTCATTGTGTCTCATGTGATACATTTTTGAGACATTTTTTGTGTTTCATTCCTGTGATTTGAACGAACTTACTCTTACAAAACCAGCAAAATAAGCTCTGGCATGGTATTTGCTCTATATTAAGTAGCATAAAGTTAACAAGGCAAATGGAATTGCAGAGGAAACACATGTAAATAGTGTATAGAGACAATGTCTCTGACACGTTAAAGAAAGGAGGATCTACCATGTCAATAGTTAAATGGTATCCAGCAACAACAAGGTTTGAGAGCCTCTATGACACACTGTTTGATGACGTGTTGCAAGGGTTTGACCACAGCCGACAATTTTTGTCAGCAGGAAACAGCGAATGCGGAGAGTTAACGCCTAAAATCGAGGTAGTGGAGAAGAAGGATAGCTATGTTTTAAGAGCGGAGCTACCTGGCGTCAAGAAAGAAGACGTTGACATTAGCGTAAGCCACGGTGTATTGAAAATAACAGGAGAACTAAAGAGTGCAGAGGAGGAGGGTAGTGAGTGCTACTGTTCGGAGAGAGCATACGGAAAGTTTCAACGAACACTACAAATTCCTTCAACAGTGGATGTGGATTTTATAGAAGCGAAGCACAAAGATGGAATTCTTGAGCTTTGTATGCCTAAGACAAAAGAGGCTATCGTAGAGGAAAAAAAGATAAAGATTGCTTAAAAGTGGAGGGTAGGACAATGACAGCTAAATTGCAATGTATAGATTCTGATTTTTTGAGAAAGCAATTTATGAGAAACCAATGTGTATGTGACATGGAATGGAGAGCCATTAAACACGGGGAGGATACAGACGATTGCCAATGTATGCTATGAAAAAGGGGAGGGTTTCACCTCCCTCCCCACTTAAAGTAAACTCATCACGTCAATGAATTTCGGCAGCAGGCGTTTTTTGACGCTTATTTTTGTCAACGGACAGCGCGTAACCGTTACAGTCCTCCACCAAGCACCTTGTAAAGTGTCACCAAATTGACCAGCCGGGAAAGGCCAACGGTAATCAGCCCCTGTTGTGCACTGTAAAGAGAGCGTTGCGAGTCCAGGACATTCAGGTAGCTTGCTATGCCATTTTTGTAGCGCGCTTGTGATAGTCGGTAGCTTGCGGCAGTTGCCTCCGTAAGAGATTGCTGAGCCTTCAGTTGAGCATCAAGGGTACCATACTGAGCAAGGGCGTCGGCCACCTCCCTGAAGGCACTCTGGATAGTCTTCTTATACTGAGCAAGGAGGATTTCGCGGTCAACCTCTGACACTTTCAGGTTGGCCAGGTTTCTCCCTGCATCAAAGATCGGCAGGGTAATTTGTGGGTTAAAGGTCCATGATTCGGCTCCCCCCTTAAAAAGCCCGGATAACTGATCGCTGGAAAGACCAATGCTTGTGGTGAGCTTAATGCTTGGAAAGAAAGCCGCCCGTGCGGCGCCGATATTTGCGTTGGCGGCTTTAAGGAGGTGTTCTGCCTGTACGATGTCGGGGCGGCGTTGCAGCACGTCGGACGGCAGGCCTGCACTGAGCTCTTTCAG
>JADFXG010000012.1 GCA_015233895.1 Nitrospirota bacterium
GAGACAGCCATTGAGAAACTGGAGCCAGACTGTCTCTCAACTTGCTTTATTTTTTGAGGGTAGGCTAAAATTGGATATTACCGTTTAAGGTGATTTCACACTTGACACAGTTTATTGAATATATCCGTTTGATTTTTTATAACTATATATTTCCCGTTGTATAGCGACACAAGCTCGTCTTGATGCTCTATAAAATAATTAAACTCTTTTTCTAATACAGACGCCATTTTCCCATACCTCCTTTACTTATTTACAACTATCTAAACATATTTTAACACATTATGTGTAAAAACTGATAAATCCGGACTTTCAGCTTAGTTAAACAACCAAATCCTTTGCCACCGTTAATATCAATTCCTTCTTATCCATGTTATAGTCCTCTGTCAATATAATTTTTTTTGGCTTCTTTTATGTCTATTTTTGCTTTATGACCATGTTTTTGTAAAAGATATAATAGATTACTGCCATCTAACAGTGTTAAAGGTTTACCTTTAGCAAATTCATATGCATCAGGGCCATAATGTGAAGTTGTAACTATAATCCCTTTTGTTGCCCCTTCGTTCATTACCGTGCCATAAAGATCGCGAACAGAGGAAACCCCGACTACATTCGTGTAACGTTTCGACTGTATGACAATTTTACCACCACGGATTGGGTCTGGATCAAAAGCTATAGCATCAACCCCTCTATCATGGCTTGATTGTGTTATTTTAACTTCACCACCATTTACCTTAAATTCTTCTTCAAATAGTTCCCTGATTAAATGCTCAAAATCTTTCCAATCCATTTCTGCTAAATAGGTTTCAGAATTAATATCATCAGTTACATTATAAGCATCAATAAATCTATCGTCTTCACGATTAATTTTAATTATAGGCGCAACAGGGGTAAGACCTGTTAAGTTTGAACTTCCGACTCCTTTTAACTTCTTAAAACACATTTTTGGATCAACCTGAGATAAATTGATTTCAGAAAATATTTCTTTGTTCGCTTGTAGAGAAATAATACATGCAGTTACTTCTTTTCCTATCCCTTTGTCAATATGTTTTACCAAACCATTAAATGCTACCGATTTAAGTGCATTAATAATGTCTGCATTATATAATTCATGAATAGTACGTAAAGCTATTTGATAAATTGTATTGTCATATAATTTTTGTTGCTCAGTTTCTGACAAACATATAACTTTATATTCTTTTGAAGATTTATTGTATTTAACACCCTTAACATTCGGCAATATGTTTGGCGCAGGCAAAAAGTAATCAACAATCAGAATTCCACTATCTTCAACATAAAAGACTTTATATTCTTTTGTAATAAATTCAGGATAGTTTGAATTAGATAAAATAATTTCACAATATTCACTTATTGCAGATGAAATATTATCGAAATAATCTTGTTTAAATTTATCTATTTTAGAATTATGTTCCTCCTGCTTTTTTATGAATTCATCTCTCTTTTCCTCCCATTCTTTTAGTGAATCATTGTAAACTTTTTTATTGTTTGATACAGCATGTTGATATGCTGTTAAATCAAAAAGATATCTCCTATCAGCTTCATTTAGTGCATCATTGTATGCTTTTTTGTTTTTTGATAAAGTATGTTGATATGCTGTTAAATCATAAAGATATCTCTTATTTGCTTCATTTATTTTATCTTGTTTTTGCGATAGGAACATTTTATCTATTAATGTAAAATTTGGTTGATATTTAAAATCATCCCTATTTGGCATTTTCACAATAGATAGTTCTGGTTTGGCAATTTCAAAATTAGAAAAATCTTTTAATGTGTTCCAATCAAACTTATTATTTGTTTTTAGACTATCCAGTAATAGACTTTTTAAAGAATCAATTTCCAAACTTGAGACCGTTGCATAATTCGATATTTTGAATTTTCACAATAAAAAAACTCTTATAGCGATATGCATAATTACGTTAATTATTTTTAAAGGCTGAGATTGCCACGTCGCTATCGCTCCTCGCAATGACGAATAAAAAACACAGTAAAAACTATTATTTATCGTCATTGCGAGCCCCCGCAGGGGGCGTGGCAATCTCATCCTTTTAAATAATCAATATGAATATCTTTTTGAATTTTGGTATATTTACAATTGTGTTTTTTGTAAAGTTTTGGCTGAAAAATGATTTTTGCAACGGTCTCAAACTTGCCATTCTTGAGTCGTTCGTATACCTTTAATGTGTCTATTGTTATTGCCATCGCCAATCCCTCCTGTTGACTAAGTCCCAAGACAAATTATTTAGTCTGTAAATTAGACCACTCAAATATCTACGTTGTCAAGAATTTTTTATTTAAAATATACTTCAATTTACTTAATAAAAAAAAGCGGAGAGGGTGGGATTCGAACCCACGGTAGAGTTACCCCTACAACGATTTTCAAGACCGTCGCCTTCAACCGCTCGGCAACCTCTCCCATATGCCCAAGCTCGGCTTATATAATACAACAACTGGTATAGTATTTATCAACTAAGAAATTAAAAAACTATTATTAAATACAAGATATACTCAGAAATCGGAAAAAAGAAAGGCGGTAAGTTTGACTTACCGCCACTAAGAGGGGTGTAATTTTTAAGAGGTAAACAACATGTTAGATAAGGCCTTGCAGACTTTCTTTTAACCTCTCCAGAACATCCTTAACGAAGTTTTTGTCTGCCCACTGTGTGTAGCCTAATTCCTTATACAGATGCAACGTTTTATTTGACACGGAGTTACTATGGCTTATGATTACCTTATCTGTGTATAAACGTACTTTCTCAGCCAGTCTTTCCGGGTTCATCGGTAAAAGCGGGTCAATCTTTACGCATGTGTTAATGCCAACCTCATGAAGCGCTTTAAGAATGTTTATGCGCACAGCTATGGGAGATGCTTTAGGCTCAAATGCCCTTCGTACCATGTCGCTGTCTGTTGTGATGGTTATTCCAACCTCCAGTGTTTCTAACTGGCTAAGTACGTCAATGTCTCTGAGTATCAGTGGAGATTTGGTGAATAATTCAACAGGGAACTGATACGGGACAAGTGCCTCCATACAATTCCTTGTGATTTTGTATCTGCCCTCTGCCGGCTGATACGGGTCAGCTTGTGGGCTTATCCTGACGACGCCGCGCTCAGCAGTTGGCAGCTCCCGCTTTAACACCTCAGCACAGTTTATCTTAATGAGGTTAATACCTTCTCCCCACGTATCACCGTAGCCACTGCTGTTTGTGTCACAGTACCTGCAACCATTGGTGCAAGTGCTGTATGGATTTAAAAAATAGTCAACTCCTTTTACGTGGCTCCGCTTCAGTGCTGATTTAGCTGATATTTTTTCAATCTTTACTGCCATATTAGTTTTTCTCCTTATCCAATTTTTATAATTTCTTTAACAGTATTTCAGTCGTTTACAGGTTTATGTCCTTACGTCTCTCAGCCGTATTTCCACCCTTCTGTTAAGTGCCCTGTGCTCGGCAGTATCGTTAGGGGTAACCGGATGTTCCGCTCCGCTGCCCTTTACAGAAAACCTTGCCGCTTCAATTGAATGCACGTTTGTAAGGTACTTAAGCACAGTTGTTGCCCTGGCTGAGGAGAGTTCCCAGTTGGACGGATAACGGGAATTCTTTATCGGAACGTTATCCGTGTGGCCGTCTATTTCTACTATAAGAGACGGATACTTTTCTATTATTTCAGCTACTGAGTCAAGCATGGGCGCCGATTGCTGTAGAATCTCCGCATTGGCCGGCTCAAACATCACACTTTCTTTCATTGTAATCAATATCTCACGGTTTTTTGACTCTGCAGTTATATTTTTTTCAAGTTTCAGTTCTTTTATGACAGCGTTAAGCGTTTGTATCGCCTCCTTGCTTTGCTCTGACACTTGAAAGTCCTCAACAGATTGCTCAGTTTTAGATAATTTACTGTCAGGCTGCCTCACAGCGCCAGACTTAGCGCGGGTTACTTTTTCATCATTCTGCACTTTCTTTAAAGTCCCCTGTGCGGCTGCTTTTTCCAACGCCTTTTCCTTGTTGCGTGTGATAATGAAAAACATGACAAAACACACCAAAAGTAAAGACATCAGATCCGTCATAGTAATTAGCCAGAGGTTTTCATCCCCGGATGACTTTGAATGTCCTGTAAGTTTTCTGTGAGTCATCGCTATCACTCCTACCTTGAAGTGTTTCCAAATGCAAGGGTTTTGCCGTAGTTGTTTTTGGAGTAACCAATCTCGTCAATATCATCATACCTACTTAACCGCTCTTCTACCTTAGAGGGATGTTCAAGTGAGGATATTGCTACTACACCCTCCAGCGTAACATTCATAAGACTCTCTGAGGTCATAGCGTAATCTTTTAGCTTAGCGCTAAGCGGCAGCGCTATCAGGTTAGATACGACAACGCCGTAAAAAGTTGACATCAGAGCGACTGCCATCAGAGGGGCAAGAGCATCTATGGAGTCAAAATTCCTGAATAACTTTATGAGACTAATAACCGTACCGGTCAGGCCCAGGGACGGTGTGAGCCGTGCTATGGTTTTAAGGACATTCTGACTAAAATTAAGATTAATCATTTTGTCAGTCATTTCCCGCTCCATGATTTCATAAATTGCCTTTTCACTGTGGTTATTGACTACAAGTGTAAGGCCAAAGCGCAGGAAATCGTCCTTAATATCTGAGGTCATTTCCTCAAGTTCCCGTATTCCCATGGTTCGGTTAGCCGACGCACACTCTACAATTTCTTGTACAAGCAAATCCCTGTCATGGTTACCCTTAAACGAGGCTGCTATATCCTTAATTGTATTTTTCACTCTGTCTACTGGAAATGCCAGAAACATTCCCACGATTGTGCCGCCAAATACGATGACAAGTGCATCGGCATTCAGAAATACGTTAAGCCCCATCCCCTTAAACACTGAAAACACCACTGCTGCAAGTACACCTAATATTACCGTAAATGACAGATAGTTCATTGCTTTCATTTTAACCTCCTCTGCTTTTCTTACCTATTTATTTAGCAAATATTGTGCCAATGGCTTAAATACAAGCTATTTAGCGTGATGGCAGAAAAACGGAGTTGAAACCAACGGGAAGATTTTTCCTGCTAAGCGTGAAATTATTGCATTTATGCGGGGGTCAAAAAAATGTTATGTGTCAAAAAAGCGGTCAAACAGCAGATTTTTCAGTATAAGTACTGTCATTAACAAAGGGTATTTTCAGAAAAATATCTATTATACTTAGTGGAACAAACAGACAAAGCAACACTATAGCTGGTGAAAGGTAAATGTTATCAATAGCAGGAAATGATGTCACATCTATTATCGAAAGGAGCATGAGACGGCTTATAATTCCAATTAAGAGAATTGTATCAAGACAGAACAGTAATGAAAATTTCCTGAATATGAGCAGGTTCATAAAGTAGCACAGAAGGGCTGTAAGGCAAAGATATGGGAAAATATTATGGTATGTTTCAGAGATAAGATTAAGCATTTGATACTTCAGAGCCGGTATGTCTTTAAGCAAATCATAAGCGTCATGTTCGAAAATCACCCAGTCGAAATTCACCTTCACGTTTTTATCGTAGAGTTTTATTCTGTCTTTTAGATTAATTATTGGAGACTCTGCAACCAAAACAGATGAGTTATCATAAAAGGCTAAAGCGCAATAGTTATGGTATTTTGTATAAATCTCAAATCTGGACCCATCAGCTGACGGCTCTTTAAGTGCAGCTACAATATCAGAGCTGTCTAATCTCTGTAAAGTTGTGGGTTGAAACGCACAGGGAAAAGCATAGGGGTTAGCGGCAATTGATTTGAGTTTTACCTGAAGCGGCGGAGAACCCTTCTTAAAAGCCCAGCCTCTGACTGTGCAAGAGCATGTATCCGGATAGATTCTGCTATTTGTGATGGTTTGAAAGATATTAAGCAATTTTGTGTCACCATAGGAGTTTTCAAACTCATCGGGTGTAATCCTGGAAATATTGTTAAAAGCGGTCGTTCCTGCCGTGAAAAAGCTTTTTATAAAGTCAGTTAAGGCATATTTCCATATTGGAGGCATGAGAGTCTCGCGGCTTTGGGTACACTCCAGAACTTTTCTATCACACAAACCATTAACTTCATGTGCCAACAGTTCATAAAAATTCAAAGCATTCTTAGCTGATGTATAGTATCCTGCACGCGCAACCGCCCCTCTGAAAGCCCAAAGAAACCATCCTCCCAAAATATCTCCATTTTCGTTAGGCCATCCAGGGTTGATGTTAGCTTTTATTTTTGCAAACAAAGGACTATGTTTTGCTATTTCCTCCATAGTGGACAACTGAACCGGCACTTGCGGTTTCCACGTTTTTGGTTTTATCCTTCTTATTGCTCCGTAAGCCTTGAGAAAGGATTTCTCTTTCAATTCGTTTACTGTATAGCTACCATAGTGCACATTATTAATGTAAGAGATTAAACCTGAAAAAAGTAATAGTATTACAATTGGCATGCTTAACAAGGTTAGAGTTTTGAGTATTGTATCTCTGCTGTTAATTCTCAGTTTAAAAAAGATAACAAAATAAGCTATTGCAATTGATGGTAGCACCCAAACTCCCTCTTCACGTGTAAACCAGAACATTGACAGGGAAAGTCCTGTAAAAACAGCCCACTTATAATTTCTGTAAAGAATCATCCCAAATAAAGAGCAGAACAATAACACTACCTCAGATACATAAATACCATCTCTTATAACTCTGGTAAACTCAAAGTAGGTAAGAAGCGGGAGAAATGTGTAAAAAGCAAAAACAACGGCTGAAATAACCGTGTTTTTTGTAATACCATAGACTGTGTACGAAAAGACCAACCCTGCAAAAATATAGAAAAGATGTTGAGTAAGCAAAAGAGGTAAGCCAATTAAAAAATTCGCGGCAATAAACAAGGGAAAAAACACTCCTTTGATAAGTGTAAGCTCATTGTAAGGACCAAGCCAAAGGCCGCCTAAAATATTTGCGGCAAGCCTGACAAACAGGGCATCGTCTATGTTATTTATGCCAAAGGCAATTATTGACATGTTAGACACCAAAAACAGCCTGACAGTGGCAATGATTAACAGGGCTATTATGAGATATTTCTGTGTTCTTTTCATTGAGATAACTTTTTATTGCTGCACTTATACCGAGTTGCGTTCAAAGATATAAATAAAATACTGGATTCCTGCCTTCGCAGGAATGACAGGATAAGAACCACCCCTTTGTCATCCCGCACTTGTTGCGGGATCCAGTCCTTTTTCTCCACCATTACATTATATTACCTTTTTGGCAGCTACGTGGTATGAATCAAAAATAAAAATTGCTTAAAACAACCTGAACGAGGGTAAATCCTTTTGATACTATCATTTTTTTGGCCATTTCTTAAGTGACTGCTGTGTTTCTATATCTGATTTCAGTCCAAGAATGCTCAGATAAAAGCTTGAAATAATGATCAGAATTCCCACAGTAAGAGTGGTGACAGCAGGTATCGTAATGCGCATCATCATGGCAGCGTTTAACTTTCCAAAGGCTGCTTTGCTCCAAAGTTCAACTGCATACACAGAGCTTACAAGTCCTATTAATGTAAGCAGCATTCCCAGAATTATGCCTTTTTCAAGAGTGAAAGATTTAACAATTTCTATAAAACGATCGTTATCCGGAACAAGCTTTGAGTTTATTGCAAATACTTTTGAAAACAGCGCAAACACAACGGACTGTACGCCAATTATTATCGCAGCAGATGCGTAAAGCATGGTGTGTATATCAAGATTGGCGCCCAGAAATGGCATAGGGCCCCGCATAATCAGTGCATTTAAGAGTGTGCCGATAAAAATCATCAGTATTCCCGGGTACAGAAAAAGCCACCTGGGGCTGAAAATTAGGAGAAATCTGAGATAACGCCATCCGTCACGAAAACTCCTCAGATGCGGTGCTCTGCTTCTGCCGTCAGGGGAAAGAGTGGTAGGAACCTCTGTTAGTTTAAGCTTAAACAGTGTTGCCTTGACAACCATCTCGCTGGCAAACTCCATACCAGGCGTTTGAAGGTTTATCTTTTCGATTGATTCTTTGTTAAAACCGCGGAGGCCGCATTGGAAATCTCTGACAGGACTTCTGAAAAACAACCGTCCTAAGCCGCTAAGGAAAGGATTCCCGAAGTATCTGTGAAGAGGAGGCATGGCGCCTTTTTTTATCCCGCCCTTAAATCTGTTTCCCATTACCAGCTCATAGCCCTCACGAAGTTTTTCGACAAATGGCTCAAGATTTGTAAAATCGTAACTGTCATCACAATCGCCCATTATCACGTATTTTCCGTTTGCCTGCGCAATGCCTCCCATAAGAGCAGCTCCGTAGCCGCGTTCTTTTATATCAATTACCGTAGCTCCATGGCTTATGGCTATCTCTTTAGAGCCGTCCGTGCTGCCGTTGTCTGCCACCAGTACCTCAGCTGAAATTCCTGAGCGCTTTATAAATCCCATCGCTTTTTCTACACAGATACCCAGTGTTTCTGCCTCGTTAAGGCATGGCATGAGAATTGTCAGTTCCACCTTAGTGCTCACGTGCGCATCGCAATTGCCACAAGAGATTGCCCTATCGGGGGTTTTATAATTCCCTCTATCTTTTCCACCAGTGGTATAATAGCGTTCATTACGTGAAAGTTATCGTTTGTATGTGTGCTGTGCTTAAGAATACGCCCCTTTATAAACCAGCCCAAGGCCCCAGGAAAATTGAAATAGTGCATCTTAAGTATTTCAAGTGGCTGATTTGAAAGTATTTTCTTTAGAGAGGCTTTCGTATATCTTCTGTAATGAAAACCAAAAGTATCAAGCGTACCAAAAAGAAACTGAAAAGCCGGCACTAAAATACATAAGGTACCGCCTTTTGGCAGCACGTTACAAATATTTTCTACAACTTCAGAGTCATTTTCAACATGCTCAAGAAGATTCATACACAGAACGGTGTCCAGTTCTAGTGCTCTTAGCTCCTTAACGGCAACCTCGTCGGTTATGTCATGATGTAGAAATTTTATATTAGATCTGTCCATATATTTTAATTTTAATTCAGTGATAAACTCAGAATTGCTGTCAACTCCGACATACAGGTCTTTGTCTTGTAATAAGTCAGTAAAGTTACCGTAGCCGCAGCCTATATCGCACACTCGTTTTCCTACAGAGCCGTTAAACTGTCTCAGTTGCAGGCCGAAATACGGTTTAGCAAGAGCATTCCATCGCTTGTAGAAATCGTTATGAGTCTCCGTCACTTCATATTCCACTGCACAAATATTATAAGTTTAACGATCTTAAAAAATCAAGCAAAAGGCATCCATAATGTAATACGTTTTTATCTGTAATTATCCTTACTGATTCAGTTTAGAAACGGTTAACGCTGAGCCTCGGCAAACAACTGATACCCGCCCCACGGAAAGCAGAGTTTAAACGCTGAGTGAACAGCATTGGAAAGCAGCTTATGTTTCCATGTATATGGCTTTTCAGACATAAATGATTCCGTCATTTTCTCAGGTGATATATTGATAGCGTGCTTATAGAGGTTAAAAAACGGAAATCCCCAGCACTGAATATTGATAACCCTTAAACCAGCTTTTTCGATAGCGTTTTGTATTTCTTTAGCCGTAAAATGCTTAGTGTGTCCCACAATACGGTCTATTGCAAACACCGGCCCGCAGGGGACTGAGATAATGAGGCGTCCTCTTGTCATCTCTGCCAACCTTCTTACGGAATCTGTGTAATCGCAGCAGTGTTCTATCACCTCAAGGCTGGTTACAACGTCGAATTTCTCAGGCAGTGTTTCCTCGTTGAGGTTAAGCTGATAAAACTTCATATCTTTAAATCTTTTGCTGGTGCTCTCTATGACATTTGATGATATATCTGCTCCTGCAAGTGATATGTTGCCTATACTGTTTCCTACATCTTTTAAAAATTCACCGTTTCCACATCCCACATCAAGTAAGGATTTAAACGGTACTTTTTTAAGGAGTGCAATAATTCTCTCGCGTCTTATCCGAGGAGCAGGAGAATAATAATGCATATCATCCCACTCTTTCCAGAGCTTATCATAAAAAACCTGGTCTTTTGCACTTACTTCTTGCATTGCTACCTTATAAGTATAACAAATGTGGAGAACAGGAGACAAGGCTAAAACGTTAGTATTCTGCCCTGTTTGAGGGAATACAGTAAAAATTGTGGTAATTGTTTTTAATCACAAAAAAATATCTCTTAGTAAATTTTTTAAGCTCCAACTCGGTATATTTGTCAATTTTAATGCCGCTGTATTCGTAGTATGAGTTTAGAGCAAAAAGTTTAATTGTTAAACTCTTAGTGTCCGGTGTCTTATTAAATTGTGGGAAATCAACTTTATCTACAAATAAGTAAACATCTAAGTCCTGTCGTGTTAGAACAGGCAGAAATCCGCTCTTTTTTTCCTTTCTGAGCTTATCCTGATACTCAGATTGGTAAAATAACTCTTTGTCATTAGAAATGACCGACTTGGGGTCAAAATAAAATGGCAGTGCAGTGTTTTTATCCCCTAAGGCAGTCAAAACGTCGACAACCATTGCGTCTTTTAATACATCAGGGAAATCAGCAATTCTCACATAGAGTAAGTCTGTCCATACTGGCCTGGTTTTAGCAACATAGCCAATATGCCGCAAGTTTAGATTAACTCCGGGAAATACAAAAGCTGCAGCATGTTTTTTCCACCTATAATTTTCTGTGCTTTTAGCAGCCTCCATAAGCCCCTCCTCACTTAGGTTCATACTGTAGCTGTTTACCATAGGTTCACTAAAGTAGTACTCATACGGATTGTTACAATATACTTGTGTAAAAAGGATTTTCCATCCATAGGTGTTATAGTTAGCATTAATTCTTATGGGCATTTCCTTTGAGTGCAGAACGTTTATATAAAATAAAAAAATAAAAATAGCGATAAAAGCAGTTGAAAACACCTTCTTAAATTTTACAAGCCTTAACGCTATAAAGAGAAAGAGAAAAAGACTTAAAAAATTAGCAAACACCTCTACCCATATATGATCTCTTAAAATAAAACGTGTGCCTATAAAAATGTTAAGATAGCAAAAAAAGCAGACAGCCGCAAGTATTACAAACTCCATCCATTGTGCCCGTATCAGCTTCAGAAAGTACCCTGAAATTAAAAAAGCAATTAACAGCAAATTAGTAATAAAAAGTGCAGGATTATACAGGAATTGCTCAGATGTCTTATTAAAATAGCCCATAAAACCACCTGCTCCCGTAAATAGAGGATCAAAAAACACTGCTTTGAGATCAGCTAAAAGGTAAACATAACCAGACGATGTGCTTTTAAGCAGTAAAAAATGAGAAAAAACAGACAAAATAAACCCAAATAGCATGAGATTAACAAACACTACAGCTTGCACGAAATTCCCATAAAATCTTTTCACAAAAAACAAAAGTGTTGTAAAAAAGAACATAAATCCAAGCATTATTGTAAAGGATATTGAAATTTTGGTAAATCCATAAACACCAGTAAATAGAAGTGTAAGCTCCTCAGGCATTATGAAATTATAGGCACTAAAAAGTAGTATTCCCATTGTAACTGTATTAAAAATACTGACGGCAAACAGCCAAACCGGCATTTTTTTAACACCATCGGTCTCTTTTTTTTGTGGTTCACAGACATAAAGGACAAAACATGTGAGCAATGGGAGAAAAAAAGCAGTTAGTATATAAGCCTGCACTTTTGTCATAAATGCTAACCCTGACAGAGTACCTGCTATCACTAAGCTTATGGTTTTTACACTCAACTTTTGAGTTTTAGCTGCAAGCAATATAAAAAACACCTCAGAACAAAGATAAAAAACACTGTAAAGCTCGCTTCGTATCATACTGCAATGGTAAATAAGTGATTCCTCAAGACCCAGAAAGAGCAGTATAAAAATACTAAGTTTAAAATCAGGCTTAAAATAAACCTCAAGTGACCCCCACAATAATAGCACTATGGATAAAGCTAAGAACGGGGACACAAGACGATTGAAATCAGTCAATTCCGCTACACATATAATTGGATTCAGGGAAAAATTAACGCTAGATAAATCACTTACCGAAAGGGCGCCAGTAAGATAACCGATTTTTTGTATAAAAAACAGCAGAAACTTTAAACCATATCCAGGGTGCGTTAAATTACTTGGAAGACGGCCACTCTGCAAAAAAAGCAAATCCACAGTAACCGAATGGTCCATGTCCCAGATGAAATAAAAAGGATAGGCACGGCTAACTCCAACATACAGAAAGGCTAAAAAAACAACTACAATAGAAAACAGTATATTTTTTATAAAAGACGGATTCATGATTTAAATAGCCGCACGCTGTTTGATTTCTTTGACTCAGTAAAAACGCTTATACGACAAACCCTGACGGTTTGCTTAAATCATACAAACCGTCGGAATCCCATATAAAACAGCTTAACGCACCTATACCGATTTTCAATTGAGATCGGCAGAGCTGCTGCTGTTGTTTTTAGCGATACTGTCAGATTTTGCAAAGACATCTTTGCGCCATCTGCCGAAGGAGTGAAAATGTTTTTCCCAGTAAGAATGCCAGTCTCTGGAGTTGGTAGAAGTTTCAACAACTCCATAGTCGGAGGAGGCGTGTGTAAAGTATATTGTATCGCCATTAACTTTTGTTACTATTGCAACATGGTAAATTCTTGATCCGGCGGGGTGTTTTGCTTTGGAATACTTCTTTCCTCTGCACTTTTTGTGTTTAGCGTAGTATGGTTTCTTAAAAAAGACAAGGTCTCCGGGTTTTACTTCTTCTTTCTGTATAGTGTATGTGTAGTTAGCTTGAATAGTCTGTGACGGAATATAATTCGGAACAAATGTGTAGCCAGAGTCGGTCAAACTTCTTTTAGTTATAGCGCAGACAAGATGAGAACAGTCAGAATATGGGGATTTATCAGGGTCTGAACCACGTCTGTAACGCAGCCCTAGGTAGTGGAGCGACACCTTAGGGACATTGATTTCAATAACACTCTTTTTTGAGGCATGAGTGTTCTCCTCAGGTTCTGTAGTGAGTTTATTATAGTAGTGTTCAGCAGTATTGGCAGAGGAGAATTCATCCGTTGCAGATTCGTTTTGTATTTTAGTATCAAGCAAGTTTGCTTTTAGTTCGTTATTATTCCATGAATTTCCATCAGCATAGTAAAAATCCCCTTTGTTTGCCTGATGTTCTGCGCATCCGTACAGGAATACAAAAAGTGCGCTTAGTACAAAAAGTTTTTTTAGCATCATTTTCAGCATCTTTGATTCCTTATTAAAAACTATAAGATCAAATCTAAAAATTAGATTTTTACTACCTCAGAAGCAGTTCCCACGGCTTTATCTGAGGCTTAAGCTCAGCACGTGCGTATCGTAGCACACAATTTTAGAAATGTCAAGTATAAAATATACTTTTTTTATTTTTTTTTATTTTTTTTTAACTTGTGTGGTTTAAAGAAGACCGGAGGAATGCGATGAGAAGAAGTAAAAAAACACGCTGCGGTATTTTTTTAAATATTGCAGCGTGTTTTACAACACAAAGGCTATATTGTTTTATCTCTTTGAAGTCTTTTTATCAGAAGCAGCCGCTTGTTCCAGTCCAACCTGCTGTAAGAGAGATGCTCTGATACCTCGTAAATTCTTGTCCTTAGGGTGTTTTGTTATTAATTCAGAAACACTTTCCACTGCATCATACCAATATCCACTGCTTGCGCTTACAAAGGGCACTTGAGTATCCTTTGCTTCGGATATTTTTTTTATGAATTCATCTGAGGGTTCAGTTACAATTATATTTCCGCCACCGTAGATGCCTTTTGAAATTTGTCCCTTTTCATCAATAGCCGAAATCAACCACTTATATTCCGCCTTCTTTTCAAGAGTAACTCCGGAGTCTTTCAGGTTAGCGCAATAAATCCCACCCCTGGCTGGCTTTGCAATCTCTTTGTCTAATACAGGGGCTGTTGCCTCAGATGTAAGTGCCCTAATTTCTAACTTTGCCTTTCTCGGTTTGGACATGTACCAACAAATGGCTGGCTGTGTTTTTGAGGTTAAGCCCGCATGTTCTGGTACAAGAGCCAATAAGACATCGGCATTGCCGCCAATAGTTCGAGTTCCTGCTCCAACACGCACAGTGGGCATTCCAAGCTTAGGAGGTGTGTATGTTATAGCCTCCTCTGCGGCTGCTGTAAATATTCCGTATGATAACGACAACAAGGTGACTACCAAAACGCCAAACACTATACTTTTCATAAAACCCTCCATTGTTTCTTATTTTTGAACCCCCGCAACACAGTGTCACTCGAAACGGCTAACGTCTCTGTAAAAACTGCTTTTTAAGTTTATAAACTTTAAGCTGAGTTTGTCAATTACTGCACAAAGCCTGTCAGAAAACTCTCGTATTTTAGCGCTATAGAGTCCCAGAGGAATTTAGAGGCATAGGCGCGGCCTCGTTTTCCAAAAGCCTGCCGGAGTGATTGATCGCCAATCAGTTGCTGCAATTTAGCAGCGAGACTTTCATAGTTTTGAGACTTAAATGTCAACCCGATGTCGTTTTCACTGACAAACAAGAGCTCGTCAACATCACTGACTATAACCGGCTTTTCGCAAGCTGCTGCCTCTAATATGCTGACTGGCTGGGATTCATGCCGTGAGGGCAGCACCACAATCATCGCCTCTTGCAGGAGTTTTATTTTTTCGGCCCCCGATACAAACCCAACGTATTGAATCCGCTGTCTGAGTTTTTGATTCTGCCTTGCTATCAGAAGTGAGGCATTATCAAATTCATAACCGGCTAGTTTTAGTGTTATATCGGGATACTTATCAGCTATCTCATTAAAAGCCCTCATTAATATATCGAGTCCCTTAGTGTAAATATCAATGCGGCTGAAAAAAAGCACGTATGGTTTTTCAACCGGTTCAACCTCCAAAAGTTCCTGATTTACACCGTTAGGGATGACTGTGCTTATTGCATTTCCCATTGAGACATTAGACATGACCTTGCGCCTTGTCACTTCAGAGACAAAAAGCAACCGGTCGTAAAAGCTTGGATAAACACTTTCCACCCCGTACATGGGTATAGAGTAGAGCGGGCTGAATTTATTAAACGAGTGCTTTTCCATTATCCCCTGCACCTGAAGCACCACTGGGGTGGAGGTAAAAAATTTAGAGAAAAAAGGTGTTGACGGAAGGAAATTTTCAACTATTATATCAAAATTGCCACCAAATTTCTTTACATACCGCCCTGCTTTAAACGTATAGGCAATAACGCTTTTGGTGAGACTTCTGTTTTCAATGCCGACAAAGACATGTTTAAGACCGTTTTTAACCCCATCCCTTGCTCCCTTATATTTCATGCACAACAGGGTTATATCGTGCCGTTCGGTAAGCCTGCTGTATATTTCGTACGCCCTTACCCCAGCCCCTCCAAATCCAAAAGGACTACCCGCACTTTCATATATTATCTGTAGTATCTTCAACTATATATACCCATCCTGCACAATTTGCTAAACCAAAAATAAGGCACTGTGCCGAGATTTTAACACATCATCAGGAAAACAAGCTACTTTTTTTTTATAATTATGTAGAATTCCGCGCTTGGTTGACACTGTTACATGGTAACAATCTCGACACCAATTTTTTCTTTTACTTTATGTTCACTACCAAGAACTCTATCAATGTTTTCCAGTGTTTTTATATGAAAATATCTTTCTCCACATTCTGTACAGACTTCTGCTTCAACATTTTCAACGATATATAACCTGTCATGAAGCCAATGCTGTCTCTTGACTCTTTTAACGGTAGTGTTGCCACCACAAAATTCACAAATCATAATCCCTCCGTTACCATATATGCTGTAACTATTATAAGATTTCCATTTTCTTTGAACCGGCATATAACATATACAATCTCTCCATTCAAAGAAAGACCTTCTATCCTATATCTCGTCCCTCTGACGTCTGTAAGAAGTTTTTTATCTATCCTGCCTGTCAATATTACATTTTCAATATCATCTCTGTTTAATCCGTCATCAAACATTTCATCTTCAGCGTGTGAAGATATGTAATAATCCTTATCAATTATCTTTTGCCTAATCCTCTTTAATACTGTCATTTTAATGATGGAGTATGATTTTTAGTGAATTTCATCACTCTTTTAAACTGCATTGCCAAAGTTAATAAGTAATCCGCCTCTATTTTATGTATTTATTCATTATATCATAGTTCAGAAAATCATTCCGTTTCTTTAATCATAGTTTTTAGCGTTGGAGCAGTTTTTCAGACTGCTCCAACAGGAAGGATGGAGTCCTTCCCCTTAAGTAATCCTAAAAATATTCATTATTTTAAGTTATGCAGAGGTCTTTATATGATATATTAAATGATATTTACTTATTTTTTAATAAAAGGAGAAACTTATAATGGGTGATGTTGCAACATTAGAAGGAAAGATTAGAGATTTAATAAACAATCAAAATAAACAGAATATTTTAATAAAAGATACGAAATTATGGCATCAACTATGCAGTTCTCTTGATGTTATTGGAGATACGGAGATAGCCATTGAAAGTTACCTTAGTTGTGATGATATTTCCGATAAAGGGTTAATTTATATATTTATTTATGGAATTCTACAATGTCTATTTTTACAACAAGATGCCATAAAACACATGACGGAGTCATTAAAAATACTACGGGAAAAAAATGATAAACTGGGAAAAATCAGACATATTCGAAATGACTCAATTGGACATCCAACAAAACGTGATAAAAATGTGGAAACGACAAGTAATTTTATTGAACGGATGTCTATGAGTAAAAATGGTTTTATTTTGATGATAGCAGGTAATGATGAAAACGAATTATATAAACGTGAATATATAGATATAACTGAATTGATCAAAATACAGAGAGAATGTCATAAAGTCATTTTGCAAAGAATCTATAATAAATTGATTGAGGAACAGAATATGCACAAAGCAAAGTTTAGGGCCGAGAAGCTAGTTGATATTTTTTCAAAATCAGATTATATAAAACAAAAGGTAATTGAAGGATGCTCTTCATCAGACAAGAGAATTGGTTTAACTCATATTGAGATGATTGATGACATTATTAAAAAATTTGAAGCCTTTCTTAAAAAGAGAAATATTTTACCATTTTATATGAACATTGAATACGAAATGAAAATAATTAAATATACCATTGATGAGCTAAAAGTTTTCTTTTCTGATAATGATACCTGCTACCTAAATAACAACTCCGCTTACATATTTGCTAATTATTTAAACAATAAATGTGAAGATATGAAAAATATAGCTCATGAAATAGATGAGGATTATGAAAAAGATTTGTAACCGTAAACTTTCCCATTAGTTAGGCAGTTCCAAAGAAGAGATTTCGGTACTTTATTTCATATACTCAGAAGGTGTAAAGCCACAAGTAGAAAGTGGTGGGGATGTTGGGTGGTTAGCGATTCTTATGCTTACTTAAATTAAGCTTACAGGCAAAACGTCTAATAAGGCTACTCTTTTTAAGCGACAGTGGTTTGTTCTTTTTTCTAAACGCTCAATTTGAAAATGAGCCATATAATGTTTAGCCTAAGCATAAATCAAACGTCCTTTTGGTTGTGGGATAGTGCGTCCTAATTCTTTTGCTGTTTCTATCCACTCTAAGATAACTACTTCAATGTTTGCTAAGGCTTCTTGATAAGTGCCGCTGTCTGACGCACATCCAGGAAGTTCGGGTGCTTCAGCTATGAATGATTCGTCCTCATTGCTCCAATAGATAATTATCTCATATTTATTCATCTTCTTTTACAGGCATTTTAACATTTTTCCTCTGTTATGGAGCAGTCAATAAGACTGCTCCATAAAGTTTTGGATTGCAGTACCCGCATTTTCCAAATTCCAAACACTGAGGTACAATCTACAAGATTGCACCAACGGAGGGATGCGGTCATGCAGCATTCATATCGATAATATTTATAAATCTTTTAATTTGTTCGTCTGTTGTTCGGGCGGAGCTCGCAATGAGAGTTTTTAAGCGGCGGAACGCTGGTTAAAAAATTCGCTACCCACATGGAAAATAAAACAGCATTAGAATAAACCACCCAATCATTGTCAAAAAACCGGGGGTCACGGGGAATCATTCCCCGTGTGGGATAGGGTTAAGGGAAAGGGCAGCACCCTTTCCCTTACTTCTCTTATTAATTTACTTTTTTTATAAATCATCACCCCGCAGTTTACAAAATATCTTTAAATATTTTAGTATTGTGTTGTGTGGACATTAGCTTCCCCGCAATAAGCTCATTTCACGTGCGGCAGCGCCGTGGACAGAGAGCTGTTAAGGAGGTCTGTAGATGGGTTTTGTTTCAGGGTTAAAGTGTCGTGAGTGCGGAAGGGAATATCCGATAGATCCTATATACGTATGTGAGTTTTGTTTTGGGCCACTTGAGGCCGTCTATGACTATAATAAGATAAAGAAGGCATTAAATCGCAAAAAAATAATGCAAAGACCCGCTAATCTGTGGCGTTACAGGGAGCTTCTGCCTATTGACGGCGATCCTCAGGTCGGGCTTGACTCTGGGTTTACTCCTCTTGTTGAGGCCAAAAATCTCGGTAAAGCGCTTGGGCTTAAATCCCTCTATATAAAAGACGATACGGTTGTCCATCCCACCCTTTCTTTTAAAGACAGAGTGGTTGCAGTAGCTCTTACAAAAGCAAAGGAGTTTGGATTTGACACTGTTGCCTGCGCTTCAACCGGTAATCTTGCACATTCAGTTTCAGCACATGGCGCAAAGGCTGGATTTAAACGTTTTATATTTATCCCGGGCTCCCTTGAAGCCAGTAAAATTGTGGCTTCTCTGGTCTATGAGCCTAATTTGCTTGCCGTTGATGGTAACTACGATGACGTCAACAGACTGTGCAGTGAAATCGCCAATAAGTACAAATGGGCATTTGTAAACATTAACATCAGGCCGTTTTATGCCGAAGGGTCAAAGACCCTCGGATTTGAAATCATAGAGCAGCTTAACTGGACTGCTCCCGATAACGTGATAGTGCCGTGTGCCAGCGGCTCCCTGCTTACAAAAGTGTGGAAGAGTTTTACAGAGTTTCAAAAAATAGGAGTGCTCAAAAAACTGGAAACCCGTGTGTTTGCAGCTCAGGCTGAAGGGTGCAGTCCTATCATTACAGCCCTCAATAACCACACAGACGCTATAAGGCCGGTTAAACCCAACACGATAGCAAAGTCTTTGGCAATAGGGAATCCGGCTGACGGTTACTATGCCCTTAAGATTACACAAGAGACCCAGGGGGGCGGAGCCAGTGTAACCGATCAGGAAATCATAGACGGCATTAAACTTCTGGCTAAAACCGAGGGGATTTTTGCCGAGACTGCAGGCGGTGTAACTGTGGCAGTCACTAAGAAACTTGCGGCACAAGGGGTTATCGGGAAAAATGAAACCACGGTAATTTGCGTAACCGGCAACGGACTTAAAACCCAGGAGGCGTTAAACGGCCACATGGGTGGTCCGCACCACATTGCTCCAAACATGAAATCTTTTGAAGAAGCATTGAAAAAAATTCAAAATACATAAATCAAGGAGGTCATATGGCTGTCAAAGTGAGAATCCCAACCCCTCTCCAGAGGCTGACAGAGGGGAAAGATGTAGTGGAGGCCACAGCAGGCACTGTCATAGGCATAGTATCTGAACTTGACTCAAAGTATCCGGGGATAGCCGAGAGGATTTCTGATGGCGGTAAAATTCGCCGCTTTGTCAACGTATATGTTAATGAGGAAGACATTCGCTTTCTGTCGGCAGAAGAGACGCAGGTTGTAGATGGGGCTGAGATTTCCATTGTGCCAGCAATTGCCGGAGGATGCCCGACTGACTCTGGGGTTTAACCTATGAAAAGGCGCATAAAATTAACATTTCCCCCGGATCTGATAAAGGAGCCGATCGTTTTTACGGTAGCCAGACAATTTGATATTACGCCAAACATCCGGCGGGCAAGGATTACCGATACAGTAGGCGAAATGGTGCTTGAAATAGATGGCACGGATGAGCTTGTGGATAAGGCGGTTGCAGCCTTAAGAGAAAAGGGTGTAGAGGTTGAGCTTGTAGAGGGAGACATCTTACAGTAAACTCACGGAGGTTAACGGAGGTTAAATGTCATTAGATGCAGACGGAGGTACGATGCCTGCAAAGTTACAGTGGAATGGACTAATAGAAAAATACAGGGAATATCTTCCAGTTACCGAAAAAACCCCTGTAATTACACTTAATGAGGGAAACACTCCCTTAATACCGGCAAGGAATCTTTGTAAAAAGATAGGCCTCAAAGCCAACTTGTATTTTAAGTTTGATGGCTTAAATCCAACCGGCTCTTTCAAAGACAGGGGGATGACAGTAGCAATATCAAAAGCTGTGGAGGAGGGCTGCCGTGCCGTTATATGCGCTTCTACTGGTAACACATCCGCTTCAGCCGCTGCTTTTGCCGCAAGGGCAGGTATAAGCGCCATCGTGATTATTCCGGAGGGGAAAATTGCTATGGGAAAGCTTGCTCAGGCAATTATTCATGGCGCTGCAGTGCTTCAGATAAAGGGAAATTTTGACGATGCTCTTAATATAGTGAAAGATGTGGTTACAAAATATCCAGTGACCTTGGTTAATTCGATAAATCCTTTCAGATTGGAGGGACAAAAGACTGCAGCGTTTGAGATTTGTGACCAGATGTCTTGCGCTCCGCACTATCATGTCTTACCGGTTGGAAACGCCGGCAACATCACGGCTTACTGGAAAGGGTACAATGAATACAAATCCCACGGCAAGATAGATTCCCTGCCTAAGATGGTCGGATTTCAGGCAGCAGGAGCAGCTCCCATAGTGCTTGGCAAGCCAATAGCAAAGCCAGAGACAGTGGCATCGGCTATAAGAATCGGAAATCCTGCCAGCTGGAAACGCGCAGAGGCGGCAAGGGATGAATCCGGCGGTCTTATTGACTCCGTGACGGATGAGGAGATTCTTGAGGCTTACGCGCTTGTTGCCAAAGTTGAGGGAGTTTTCTGTGAACCCGCTTCGGCTGCCACAATTGCAGGAGTTATAAAGCTCACAAAGACAGGATATTTTGAACAGGGTACATCCATTGTTTGCACCCTTACCGGAAATGGCCTGAAAGACCCTGACACAGTGTTTAAAGTTACCAAAGACCCCCTTCAGGTGTGGTCAGATATGGCTTCCGTTGAGGAATATATTGAAAAGCTTCTGTAAGATAATAATCTTCTGATAAGGAAACACAACAACATGAAATACATAGTGCTGATAGGAGACGGGATGGCAGACCGTCCGATTGACTCCATTGGTGGCCAGACTCCGCTTATGAAAGCACACACGCCAAACATGGATATGCTTGCCTCACGGGGCACAGTTGGTGGGGTTCAGACAGTGCCGGAGAGTTTGCCGCCGGGCTCTGATGTAGCGAACTTAAGTATTTTAGGTTATGACCCCACTCTCTACTACACAGGCAGAGCACCGTTTGAGGCTCTCAGTATGGGTATTGACCTGAAACCCACTGATGTTGCCTACCGCTGCAATCTTGTCACATTGAAAACCGTGGATGGGCAGACCATCATGGAGGACTACAGTTCCGGCCACATTACAACTGAGGAGGGTGGGGCGCTCATTGAGGCAATGGCAGCCTCGGTTCCTTCTAATAGCGATTTCAAATTTTATCCCGGCATAAGCTATCGTCATCTGATGGTCTGGGAAAACGGGCTGACTGACATTGACTGCACTCCGCCTCACGATATAACCGGTAAACCGATAGCACAGTTTTTGCCTAAAGGACAGAAATCAGATGTTTTGATAGATCTTATGACGGCATCAGAGGGTGTGCTTAAGACGCATGAGGTAAATACCCGCAGGGCTCGAGACGGCAAAAAACCAGCCACAAGCATATGGCTATGGGGACAGGGCAAGCGTCCTTTGTTGCCGCTATTTAAAGAAAAATATAAACTTAACGGAGCTCTCATTAGCGCTGTTGACTTAACACGAGGACTTGGGGTTGCCGCAGGATTAAAAATAATTCAAGTTCCCGGCATAACCGGCTATATTGATACCAATTACGAGGGCAAGGCAAGCTACGGGGTTGATGCCCTGAATGATGCCGACTTTGTCTATATCCACGTTGAGGCCCCAGATGAGGCCGGACACACGGGAAATCTTAATGATAAGATCAAGGCTATTGAGGATTTTGATAAATACATTGTTGGCGGAGTGTTAGATAAACTAAAGGGCAGGCATGATTTCAGGCTGTTGATAATGCCGGATCACGCAACCCCGATATGTATAAAAACCCACAGCCGGGAACCGGTGCCGTTTATTATTTATGATTCAGCAGACGATGTGAAAAGTCCGGTAAAATCTTACGATGAAAACATAATTACAACTGCGGGTGTTATGACAATAACCTCAGGGCATACGCTTATGGATTATTTTATAAGCGTCTAAAGAAACGGCGGTGAAATAATATGTTAATAGTGCAAAAGTATGGGGGCACATCGGTTGGCAGCAAGGAGCGAATCAAGGCGGTAGCTGAGCGTGCGGTTAGAACAAAGCGTGAGGGACATGATGTCGTGCTTATTGTGTCAGCGATGTCTGGTGAGACCGATAGATTAATAAATCTGGCACAGGAGATAAGTCAAAATCCGTCAACTCGTGATATGGATATGCTGCTATCAAGTGGAGAGCGCATAAGCGCCGCTCTAACAGCTATAGCGATAGAGTCACTGGGAGAGAGGTCGTTGTCGCTTTCCGGCAGACAGGCCGGAGTTTTCACAACTTGTGAACACACACGGGCAAAGATAGAAAAGGTTGATGCAGCACGGGTATTAGTGGCTCTAAAAGAAGGCTTTATACCTGTGATAGCGGGGTTTCAGGGGATTACAAATACGGGAGCAGATGTAACAACCCTTGGCCGTGGTGGATCTGACCTCAGTGCAGTGGCAATGAGTGCCGCAATACGTGCCGATCTCTGTGAAATATACACCGATGTGGACGGAGTTTATACGACAGATCCAAACGTTGTAAAAAACGCACGGAAACTAACCAAAATCTCTTATGATGAGATGCTTGAGTTGGCAAGTCTGGGCGCTAAGGTGCTTCAGACAAGGTCTGTGGAATATGCTAAGAAATACGATGTGCCGGTAGTGGTGCGGTCAAGTTTTAATGATGTGCCAGGCACTTTAGTAATAAAGGAGGACAGTGAGATGGAAAAGGTAGTGGTCTCCGGTGTGGCCTATGATAAAAATCAGGTGAAGCTAACGGTACGTGGCGTTCCGGACAGACCGGGTATTGCCTCAACTCTGTTTACAAACATTGCCGATGCAGGTATTGTTGTTGATATGATAGTGCAAAACATTAGCACAGACAGTAAAGCCGCTGATATTTCTTTCACAGTGCCTAAAACGGACTCAAAGGCTGCACAGGCAATAACCGAGAAGGTGGCAGGAGAGCTAAAAGCTGAGGGAGTGGTCTTAAACGACAACATATCTAAAATTTCCATCATAGGGGCAGGTATGAGAACCCACTCCGGGGCAGCCGCAAAGATGTTTCAAACCCTCTCGTCAAACAACATAAACATTATGATGATAAGCACGTCTGAGATAAAAATATCCTGCGTGATAGACGCCAAATATACGGAGCTTGCCGTGCGAGAGCTGCACGATGCTTTTGAACTGGCTGCTGCGTAAAAGATGGCTGATTGACCCATAGATAACATGCAGGAATTATTTAAAGTCACTACTTACGATATTTGTTTAGTTCCTCGACCAGTTCATGAACTGTTGTTGACGGATTATCTCGTTCAGGGTTTAAACCGTTAGGGTTGCTAGTCTTATGATGCTCTATTAATTTTTTAGCATTTATTATTGCGGTTGTCTGTCTATCTAATAGTGTGCTATACATACTTTTTGAGTTCTTTTCGTATTTAAATCCTAAGCGTGTTGTAAGCTTTTCTTTATACTGGTCTCTTGATAACCCTGCATCAATATAAGCGTAATGCAGCAAGTACCACAACTCAAAAGCCTCATTTGAATAGGCAACACGAATATTACACTTTTTTGCTGAATCAATTGCTTTATTGAAATTTTCAGATGCAAAAGAGTCTTTGTCAAACACTACCCAGGTTATTTCAAAATCTTTTCCTTCTTTTTTGAGTTCTATTCGTAAATCTTTTGCTTTTTGCACTAAAGAGCAAGTGTTATATCCTGTGCCAATTATTTTAACATCTTGTATATTTATCAGACTATTATGAAGATCTTTCCGAAAACTCTCAAAATAATTCTTCTCTGTTTTTTCTCCTTCACAGACAATCAAAATTGTTTTGCTAACTTTTCTATAGTTTTGTTTGCGTTTTAAATTATTCATTTGCCGTCTCATGTTCTTTAGTAAGTGTTGAGAAATCACCAATAAAAGGTACCGCCCCATATTTCCCCATTATATAGTCTTTATTATACGAGGCATCATTTCTTACTTTAAATTCTACTAGAGAGTATAAGTCAGTAGCCCCATATCTGTCCTTTTCAGTAAACCAAATCTGGTCTCTTCTAAAGTATTCCTTTTTTAACAAATTAGTGTCGTGCGTTGCCATTATAAACTGTGCATTTTTATTTTTGGTATTAAATATTTTAACTAACTCTTTGGTTATTATTGGGTGTAACCTTGCATCCATCTCATCAATAACCAAAATTGTACCATCTGCAAGTTTCTCAAGTATTGGAGCTGATAAGGATATTATTTTCAATGTTCCTTCAGATTCAAAATTTATTGGTAATTTAACATGACCACTTGCTTTCCTCTCATTATCGTATTTATTGTGTAAAGTGAAAGATAGTGATGCGTCCTTTTCTAACAATGCCTTTCTTAATTCTTCTGGAAAATCTTCTGGAATTTGTTCTGCAGTTACCTTTATTTTTTCACTTTTAATATCCTCAATTTGTAAATCAGCAATTTTTATAAAGTCTAAAATACTGTTCTTATTTGTTTCATCTTCAAGTTTTTTCAATGAATATGGCAAGATGCGCCTGTCATCTATCCCTGAAATTATGTTAACATTTGAAAACCAATTTGAAATATTAGTTGAGATTTCACCATTCCACTGAGCACAAACTGACAAAAACAAAGCGTTAGGACGAGTCCTCTCCTCTAAACCTTTGCCCTCCTTAAATTTAGGTTCTATGTTACCAAGCTCTCTTTTAAAAAGTTTCCTTTCCTTAGCTTTCAGACTTGAATAGAGCCATTCACTTTGGACTTTGCCTTTCAAAAGTTCAAAACCATATCTGTACCTTACTTCGCCTAACATGAAAATAATCTCAAAGTGTGAATTTCTATTTATGCTTTCTGTGTCAAAAAGAAAGGGATAACTAGTCTCTAACCATTTCTCATTTGCAGATTCCAATACACAGTTTCTCATGAAAGTTATTGATTTAATCAGATTACTTTTACCGCTTGCATTAGCACCATATATGACAGCGCTTTTTAAGAGTTTTAGTTTAGGGTTAGGTGTGAGAATAAGGTGATCCGCATGTTCTTTAACTGAGGCGGCAACCATGCTTAGTGTTACTTTCTTTTTAAAAGACAAATTGTTTGCTACGCTAAAAGTCACTAACATTTCATTTATCCTTTTTATAAGTATTTTAGCTATAGCATATAAAATATTTAAAATAAAGTCAATAAATGTGATAAATTCTCATAATATTACGATTTATGTTTGGATAAAACTATTTAAAGCCTGCGTTGAAGCAGTCTTGCAGACTGCTCCATAACGTTTGGGATTGTAGTACCAACATTTTCAAAATTCCAAACATTACTGCGCAATCAAGAAGATTGCACCAACGTGGTAATGTCAGAGTAAATCTAAGAATTCTCTTGGGCTTAAAATTTTTACTCCCTCGTACTCATCAAGAGGAAAATGTTTTTTATTTCCAGTGATAATTACGTTGGCTTTAGCTGTCAATGCTGTGGCAAGGTAGGTTTCATCGTTGGGATCAGCAAGTTTAAAAGAGAGTTGCACTGGTTTAACTATAATTGCTACTGTTCCTAAATCCTGCAAAATCAAATTAAAAGCAGGGACTTTTTGAAATTTCGGCCTGTTGATTACAACGGTGTATTCCTCGATAATTTCTGGTGAAAAGTACACTGTATGATGTTCAATCAGTTCATAAATTAAATCCCGGCAAGTACCTCTGTTTAAACCTGCAGAAATAAAAATGTTGCAATCTATTACGACCTTCATTTTATAAATTACTGCTTCTTTCGTTCCTTTCTGCTTTTTCTAATTTCTTCATTGGCAATTGTCATTATTTCATCCTCTGAAAGATTACTAAACTCATTTTCCTGTTGATTCTCCAATATATGTTTCAACTTTTGAACCATTTCTTTTCTTCTTATCACCTCCACCGGTCGTAATATAAACATGTCGTCCTTTTGCTCAAACTCAATCATGTCTCCGATATGAAGACCAAAAGTTTCTCGCAGGGTTCGTGGGATAGTTATTTGAAACCCCCGGCTTATTTTTCTAACGATTGTTTTTTGTTCGTTCATAGTGCTCCTTATTAAATTACTAAATTAGTAAAATACATTTTTAGTATAAAATAAATGGGTAAAGAAAAACAAGACGTTGACTCTAAGCTGGAATCCTAATTTATTTGCACACAAAATGAGGTCTTAGACTGATGTGGGCAATTGTCCTATTTTAAAACCAACACCAAATAGAGACCGTTGCAAAAATATTATAAAACCAAAGTTGAGTTCAAAAATATAACAAAATGTTATAGAAAAAGGATGAGATTGCCACACCCCCTGCGGGGGTTCGCAATGACGGCGTGGGGCTGTGCGTGGGCGTACCTATCCGTCATTACGAGGAGCGATAGCGACGTGGTAATCTCATCATTATTATATTTTAGGCTGCTACTCGGTATTAATTGGGAAATACTTTTCCCCCATTTTGGGAATTTTGCAACGGTCTCAAATAGCAATCTAAAGAGTATTATGTTATACTATCTTATAGCCTGCATATTCACCGAAGCTGAACCTACAGAACATCTTTGGGAAAATTGCACACCAGTATTTTGACATCAGTGCTGAGGCTGTTTTTGCTCCCTGTCTTAACGATGTACCGGTTCTCATAAAAACTCTCAAGCAGATCATTGATGATTTACTATAAAACTTAACAGTTGCTTTGTTATTACCATTGACTTTTCTATACCTGTAAGCGTTAAAATAGAAACACAAACAAATGGATTCTACTTAAATGCTCCTATCCACACAAGAGATAAATTAAGAACTAAGTGACAGCATAGGTAGAGAAAGATGACAGATTATTTAATCAAAAACGGACACATCACTGACCCCTCACAGGGGATAGACGCTGTTGGCTGCGTATTAATCACAAACGGCAGAGTTGAAAAGGTGTCTGTTGGAGCAGATTCAATCAAGGTTGGCGATTCCAATATAACTGTGGTTGATGCGGCAGGACTGCATGTTTTCCCGGGGTTTGTTGACATGCACGCTCATTTAAGAGAGCCTGGGTTTGAGTACAAAGAAACCATACGAACCGGCACACTTGCCGCAGCACGTGGCGGATTTACCTCTGTCTGCCCAATGCCAAACACAAAGCCAGTAAACGATAACGAAACAGTGACGGAGTTTATCGTAAGAAAGGCAATGGTTGAGGGGTATTGCGATGTGTTTCCAATTGGCGCTATCACAAAGGGACAGGAGGGCAAGGAGCTTGCCGAAATGGGTATGATGAAAACGGCCGGATGTGTTGCATTTTCAGATGACGGAAAACCTGTTATGAACTCTCTTATAATGAGGAGGGCGCTTGAGTATTCTAAAGTGTTTTCCTGTCCTGTAATTTCCCATGCTGAGGATGCTCATTTATCCGAGGGCGGGGTGATGAATGAGGGGTATTTGTCAACCATACTGGGGCTTAGAGGAATTCCAGCCGAGGCAGAGATTATCATGATTAAGCGTGATATTGATTTAGCGGCTCTTACCGGAGGCAGACTGCATGTGGCACACGTCTCAACGGCAGGCGGAGTCAGAGCAATTCGAGAGGCTAAAAAAGACGGGATAAATGTCACTGCCGAGACCTGCCCGCATTATTTTAGTATAACGGAGGATGCTGTCTCAGGATACAATACCAACGGTAAGGTTAATCCTCCGCTTAGAACCCAACGCGATGTGGAGGCCGTAAGAGAGGGCCTAAGTGACGACACAATTGACACAATCGCAACCGACCATGCCCCTCATCACAGGGACGATAAGATGTGTGAGTTTGACAGGGCGGCATTTGGGATTTCAGGCTTTGAAACGGCTTTTGCTCTAAGTATCAGACTGGTGCATGACGGAGTGTTGACGCTAAATAGATTAATACAAAAGATGACCAGTCAACCGGCACTTATATTAAACATAGATAAGGGCACCCTTCATGAGGGCAAAGACGGTGACGTTGTGGTGGTTGATATGGGGGCGGAATTTATAGTGGAAAGCGAACAGTTTTTATCAAAAGGTAAAAACACTCCCTTTTTAGGATGGCAACTTAAAGGGCAGCCGGTGTTAACTATAAATCGAGGCAGAGTCACTTATGATAATATTTCGGAGAGACACTAATGCTAAAGGCAACGCTTGTGCTGTCGGATGGTTTGGTTTTTGAGGGTGAGAGTTTTGGCGCCTCAGGTGAGGCCGCAGGTGAGGTTGTGTTTAACACCTCAATGACCGGGTATCAGGAGATTCTTACCGACCCCTCATACACAGGACAAATTGTAGCCATGACATACACACAGATGGGTAACTACGGAGTTAATCCGGAGGATGTTGAATCCAAGGGCGGCCCAAAAGTTGAAGGTTTTATCGTAAAAGAGAATTTCGATTGCCACAGCAATTGGCGCTCTAAGGGCTCTCTTGACAGTTATTTAAAAGACCACGGCAAAGTAGGCATTCAGGGAATAGACACACGGGCACTCACCTCACACCTTAGAGACAACGGCTCTATGATGGGAATTATTGCAACAGGAGAGACTAACGCTAAGGATTTATTAAAAAAAATAAGAGCACATGCTGGAATTGCGGGTGTTGATCTGGTTAAGGATGTGACTACCAAATCCGATTACAGCTGGAATGAAAAGCTGTGGGAATGGGGCAAGGAAAAACAACGCAGCAGGCATTTGTATCAGATAGTGGACAGGGCTAAACCCAAAGTTGTGGTCTATGATTTTGGCGTTAAATTTAACATACTACGGAATTTGTTTAATACAGGGTTTGACATAACAGTGGTACCGGCAAAAACATCAGCCGAGGATGTGCTTGGCATGGAACCGGATGGAATTTTTTTAAGTAATGGCCCCGGTGACCCTGAGGCTGTAACATACGCCATTTCTAATGTAAGAAAACTAATCGGCAAAAAGCCCATATTTGGTATATGTCTTGGACATCAGATAATTGGGCTTGCTTTAGGCGGAAAGACGTATAAACTTAAATTTGGCCACCACGGCGGTAATCATCCGGTTAAAGACCTCGAAAGCGGAAAGGTGGAAATCACATCCCAAAACCACAACTACTGTGTTGACGTTGACTCCCTGAAGGGTAAAGTGGAACTTACTCACGTTAACCTCTACGACAACACGGCTGAGGGAATGCGGCATAACGAGTACCCGTTGTTTTCAGTACAGTACCACCCGGAGGCAGGCCCCGGGCCTAACGACTCTATGTATCTCTTCAGGCGCTTTATGGATATGGTTGAAAAAAATGTGTAAAGAAAACATTTACAGAAAAGGGATAGTCCACAGATGACGCAGATGAACGCAGATAAAAAATATCAATCTGTGAAAATCTGCGAATAAAGAATTCTTTAAAAACACTTGGTTAATATATGCTATGGAGGATAAAAATTTGATACGAGTGAGTGTTGATAAATTAGAGAAAAACGGCATGATGGGAGTTGAAGAGGGTGGCAACAACGTGCTTTTAATAAAAGTTGGTAGTGACTATTTTGCTTTGGGAGACATATGTCCGCACAAAAAGTGCAGACTTCATACAGGCACATTAAAAGGCACTCAGGTAATATGTCCATGTCACGGAGCGACTTTTGACGTAACCACGGGGAAACTTCAGGCCTGGTATAAGATTTTTCCCCCATTTTTAATAAAACTCATCGCTAAAATCGGCATTATGAACGTAAAGACATATAAGTGCACAGTCAGTGGCGATGAGGTTTTAATTGAAACGTGAAGGAAAACTTGGGGAAATAGAGGTTATTAAAATGATAAGTATCCTGGCAAGCTGTTACTTGATGAGAAGGCATAGGTCTAAATTATGATTCCTGATTTCCAGACATTGATGCTTCCGATACTTTGTTTTTGTAAAGACCGAAAGGAACATAGAACAAGTGAGATAGTAGATTCTATTGCAAAGGAATTTAGTTTATCTGATGATGAGTTAAATGACAGATATTCAAGTGGTCAAAAAATTCTATACAATAGAATTGGTTGGGCTGTGAACTATTTAAAAAAGGCATTATTAATAGAATCGAAAGGTCGTGGAGTAATAAAAATACTTGAGCGGGGATTGGATGCGCTAGGGCAAAATCCAGCTAAAATAAATTTGCCTTTTCTCAAAAAATATCCAGAGTTTTCTCTATTATTAAAGGGTATAGCTGATGATAAAAAGTCTGCAACGGTAGAGAAAAATGATAATGCAGAGTTTGAAGAAACAACCCCTGAGGAAATGATAGAGGACGGATATAAAAAGATTAGAAACGCACTGTCTGACGAGCTGCTTGATAAAGTTAAAGTATGTTCACCTAGTTTTTTTGAGATGTTGGTAGTTGATCTCCTTGTAAAAATGGGATATGGCGGCTCAAATAAAGAAGCTGGCAGGGCTGTCGGTAGAACGGGTGATGATGGAATAGATGGGATAATAAAGGAAGATCATTTAGGTCTGGACGTAATATATATACAGGCAAAAAGATGGGATAAAGTGTCTGTTAGTGTGTCGGAGGTCAGAAGTTTTGCCGGAGCTATGCTTCAAAAAGGTGCTAAAAAAGGAGTGTTCATAACAACTTCAAAATTCACGTCAGATGCTCTGTCTTATATTGAAAAATTGGGTGATACAAAACTAATATTGATAGATGGAGAAAAATTAACGGAACTAATGATGAATTTCAATGTTGGAGTAAAACTTTCAAGCTCCTACGAGCTTAAAAAAATTGATTCAGACTACTTTTCTGAGGATTAAGTTGTATGAAAAAAAGGCGAACCGATCAGGCTGTAGAAATGACATCCGGAATAAACACATTTAATTTGCATGTCAGTAGTCAATGAAGAACTGCGTTACTTAAAGCAATTCTAAAAACTCGTTGACGGTAAGTCCGGCCTGTCTTATAATTGCTCTTAATGTTCCTCTGTCTAACGTTGCATGGTCAGGCACTACTATTAGTGAATAAGGATTATCTCTTGCAAGTATTATATGGCTGCTATGCTGTCTTTTAAATATAAACCCTGTTTTTGCAAGAGCTTTAACGCATTCACTGCCTGAAACAACAGGCAATTTCATACCGTTACTAATTCCAGATTATCCTCCGGTACTGAGTGCCCATCCTCGGTTAATGTCTCAATATACAGTATTATGGCTTCTTTGATATTTTCAAGCGCTTCAGTTCTTGTAATCCCCTGGCTTATACATCCCGGCAGAGACGGACACTGCGCGACCCAATATCCATCCTCTCCGGGATAAATTATTACACGTCTCATCTTTGTCCTCCTGTTTAACTAATAATATCAAGTGTTGGAATTTTTTTGCAACCACATCTAACCTGACGGCACAATCTCTTGCATATTGACTAGTTAAAAAACGCAGCCGTGTTGCTGGCAATATACGATATATGTTACAATCAATCATGAAGAGCGTAGCGATAGCCGTATTTGTGTTGTTTTGTCTGTCAACCGTTGCTTTTTCAGCAGATTCATCATTTACGCAGTCGGACAGGGATCGCTTGATTCGCCTTGAAGAGGGGCTGAAGGCTACAAACCAAAAGATTGACGATGGGCTGAAAGCTACAAACCAAAGGATTGACGATTTGAAAGCTGATATGAATAGAAAGTTTGACCAGATGACAACTTTCATGCTTTGGGGCTTTGGAATACTGTTTGGACTATTTTTTAGTGGCATGGGATTTTTAATGGGATTTGTACTATGGGACAGACGTACTGCACTTGCTCCCGCCGTACGAAAAACTAAAGAACTCGAGGAACGGGCTGAATTGCTTGAAAAAGCCCTTAAAGAAGTATCCATCAAAAACCCTGACATCAAAGAGGCTCTTAAACACGTCGGGCTATTATAATGAGAACATAGTTTTACCAGCAATGGGGGGTACTGTCTCAGTTTTAAAAGATAATAGTAATAGTGGACACAACTATGACATATACTATGAAGGCAATTGTCTGCTTCTAATCTCAAAATCTTTTAAGTCGGAAAAGACGAGTGTGCTGCATGTGGGGATATTTAACGCTGAAATGTCAGCAGCATTTGTTTCAGGAGGGGTTGCGCTGTTATATGTGTTTATCGTATACAGAGTCAGCGTTTTGACAATTAGCCACTACGTTATAGCTTTAGTGCTTGCAATTACCTCATTTCCACTATCAAGAATTCTACTTTTTAAAGAGCCGGCTCTTGAGCTGTTAATAGATAAAGACGTTGGACTAATAAAGTTAACTAAAAACGGGACATTTAGAACCAATGTTTTTGAAAGGCCATTAAGTGATATTAAGGATGTTATAGTTAAACACACAGAGTTTAAGATGTCTAACCCTGACGGGGTTGAGTTTGTAAAGAAAATTGCTCTTGGCCATGGGACAGTCATCCCGGGCTTTGGGCTTTCCGAACATATTTATACTGTTGAGTGTATTTTCAAAAACACTTCTGACTTGGCAGAAAACATAATAATATACAGCAGTAAAACCAAAGAAGAGTCTCAGGAATTAGCGGATAACGTGTTGCATTATATAAAAACATAAACCAAGAGGAAGAAAGTGCCAAAAAGAGGCGACATTAAAAAAATTCTAATAATAGGCTCCGGGCCTATAATAATCGGCCAGGCTTGTGAGTTTGATTATTCGGGTACTCAGGCGTGTAAGGCGCTGAGAGAAGAGGGGTATGAGGTAATTTTAGTAAACTCCAACCCTGCAACTATAATGACTGACCCCGATATGGCCGATGTGACCTACATTGAGCCGCTTACCAGTGAAATCCTTGAGATGATAATCGAAAAGGAACGCCCCGATGCCCTGTTGCCAACTATGGGCGGGCAGACAGCCCTTAATCTCACCGTGGAATTATGTGAGCTTGGTGTGGTGGACAAATACGGTATAAAGCTGATAGGGGCCGGGCTGGATGCAATAGTAAAGGCTGAAAACAGAGAGCAGTTTAAGCATTCTATGGAGCGAATCGGGCTTGAGATTCCCCGAAGTGTCGCTGTAACTACGGTTGAAGAGGGAATGAGGGCGGTTGAGTACGTAAGGTTTCCGGCTATTTTGCGGCCTGCCTTTACACTGGGCGGCACCGGAGGAGGGGTTGCCTATAATCTTGAAGAGTACGGTGCGCTTCTTAAAAATGCGCTTGATCTCAGTCCTGTCACTCAGGTGCTCATAGAGGAATCGGTCATAGGCTGGAAAGAGTATGAGCTTGAAGTGATGAGAGATAATGCCGACAATGTGGTTATAATCTGCTCAATAGAAAACTTAGACCCTATGGGGGTACACACCGGGGATTCTATAACGGTGGCTCCGGTTCAGACCCTTACCGACAAAGAGTATCAGAGGATGAGAGACGCTTCAATCGCTATTATCAGAGAAATTGGGGTTGATACCGGAGGGAGCAATATTCAGTTTGCACTAAGTCCGGAAACAGGCAGAATGCTTGTCATTGAAATGAATCCGAGAGTGTCAAGAAGCTCGGCGTTGGCAAGCAAAGCAACCGGATTTCCGATAGCCAAAATAGCCGCTAAACTTGCCGTAGGATTACGGCTTGATGAAATCCCAAACGATATAACCCGTGAAACTCCGGCCTCTTTTGAGCCAACCATAGATTATGTGGTAACAAAGATTCCTCGTTTTGCGTTTGAAAAATTTCCGGAGGCAGAGCCCATTCTAACCGTCGCCATGAAGTCTGTGGGTGAGGTTATGGCTATAGGGAGAACTTTTAAGGAATCACTTCAAAAAGCGATGCGAAGCCTTGAAGCAGACACATACGGCTTTGAAAAGCCCGATGAAACTTTAAACGAAAAGGCTCTGATGTTAAAACTCAAAGTGCCAAACTCAGAAAGACTCTGGTTTATTGGTGAAGCCCTAAGAAGGGGTTATACGGTTGATGCCATAAACTCAGTGACCAAAATGGATCCCTGGTTTTTAAACAATATTAAGGAAATTATTGATTTTGAAAAACAACTATCCGACATAGCTTTAAACGGCAAGAATCTGTCAGATATAGATTCCGGGCTGCTTAGAAAAGCAAAAGAGTTTGGGTTTTCAGACCGGCGGCTTTCAGAGCTTCTAAAAACCGATGAGGACACAGTCAGAGCATTAAGAAAACTCAGAGGAATTATACCGGTATATAAAATCGTTGACACCTGCGGGGCAGAATTTAAGGCACGCACCCCATACCTGTATTCAACGTATGAAAGGCCGTTTTACAAAATAACCGAGGATGGCGCAGGTAAGGCAGAAGTAAACGCCGTATCGGCCTGTGAGGCTAACCCAACTGATCGGAAAAAGATAGTGATTCTTGGCTCAGGCCCAAACAGGATAGGGCAGGGGATAGAGTTTGACTACTGCTGCGTACAGGCGGTTTATGCCCTTAAGGAGCTTGGGTATGAAACCATAATGATAAACTGTAACCCGGAAACTGTTAGCACCGACTATGACACCTCGGACAGGCTGTACTTTGAGCCTCTTACTATTGAAGATGTGCTTTCAATTATAGACGTTGAAAAACCTGAAGGAGTGATAGTGCAGTTTGGCGGGCAGACGCCGCTTAAACTTGCCGTGCCGCTTGAAAGAGCTGGAGTCAGGGTGCTTGGCACATCTCCCGATGCTATTGACAGGGCTGAAGACAGGGCCAGATTCAAAGACCTTCTCCATAAGTTAAATTTGAAACAACCACTTAGCGGCATAGCACGCTCTGTTGAAGAGGCGGTAAAGACGGCAGATGGGATTGGTTATCCGGTTATGTTAAGGCCCTCGTATGTATTAGGGGGACGCGCCATGGAAATTGTCTATGACAGCGAGTCGTTATATGATTACATGGGGCGTGCCGTTAAGGTGTCTCATGAAAAACCGGTGTTAGTGGATAAGTACCTGGAGGATGCCATAGAGGTTGATGTGGATGCCATATCGGATGGCACCAAAGTCATAATAGGCGGAGTCATGGAACACATTGAGGAGGCTGGAATTCACTCAGGAGATTCGGCCTGTTCACTACCACCATACTCCCTGCACCCCCGCATAGTGAACGAAATAAAGGAGCAGACGAAAGCGCTGGCTCTTGAGCTTCGCGTTATAGGGCTGATGAACGTACAGTTTGCCGTAAAAGAGGGTGAGATATACATTTTGGAGGTTAACCCCAGAGCCAGCCGCACGGTGCCATTTGTCAGTAAGGCCACAGGGGTATCAATCGCCAAAATTGCGGCAAAGATAATGGCCGGCAGAACTCTTGATGAGTTGGGTGTCACAAAGGAGCCGGTAATTAAACACATTGCGGTAAAGGAATCAGTGTTGCCATTTGGGAGGTTTCCCGGAGTTGATACAATACTTGGACCTGAGATGAAATCAACCGGTGAGGTTATGGGAATAGACGTGGATTTTGGTCTGGCCTATGCTAAAGCTCAGGCCTCGGCCTATAACAGGATTCCGATGGCGGGTAAGATTTTTATAAGTGTGCGGGATAAGGACAAGCACTCATGCGTGGAAATAGCGCGCACCTTCATTAAAAACGGTTTTACAATTGCTGCAACAAAAGGCACTACGGAATTTCTGATGGGGCAGGGGATTGAGGCTGAGCCGGTTAATAAAGTAAATGAGGGACTGAGGCCTCACATTGTTGATTTAATAAAAAGCAAAGAAATCAGCTTCATAATCAACACAATATCAGATTCCAAATCTAAACAAGACTCCCAATCAATAAGAACATCAGCACTCACCTATAAGATTCCCTACGCAACTACGATTTCTGCGGCAAGGGCTGTCGCAAATGCTGTGGAAATGTTAAAATCAAACAAGGTGGGGATTAAATCTATTCAGGAATACCACAGGACGGCATCAGGGCTATGAAAGACTTTTTTATAAACAAAGACAAACAACGGGTATCGTTGGTATGTTAAAGGAGACAGGAAAGACTTATGACGGAAACAAAGGTAAAAGTGACTGAAGCACCGGAGTGCCCCTACTGCGGACATAAGATGAGCAAGATGGAACCACCCACGTTTAATTTAAGTGACGGTCTTGGGTGGTGTACCCCGTTTTTGTATGTATGTTTTAATGATGAGTGCAGCTTTTACATAAATGGATGGGAACATATAAAGGTAAACTACGGAAAGACTGCCTCCTACAGGTGTATGATTTATCCGGATAGTGGAAACAAGGATGCCATATGCGTTTACACCCCAGATGGACTGAAAGGGCAGATTTTAGAGGATTAACGAGTGGACAGAGGATTGTATCAGGCCGATATAATGAAATGATGTAACAACATAGTTAACAAAACTATTGTTTTATGTTAATATAGCCGGAAAGTTTAAAGCAAATACCAAAAAAAAAGGAGTTAGCAATGCCTATATATGAATATATATGTGAGGACTGTAAGAAGCTTTTTTCAGTGTTTCAGAAGATGGGTGAAACTGATGCCGTTTGCACCTTGTGTAATTCTAAAAACGTGAAAAAACAATTTTCTACCTTTAGTTGTGCGGACAGTTCATCAGATTTCTCTAATAATCCCATGCCCTCAGGCGGTTTTGGCGGCTCATGAGGTGTTTCCTCCTGTTAAACCGTGTGTTTAACAATATTAAAATTTGACATATCTTTCCGGTAGTTTTTTGTGCCGGAACACAGGGTAAAGAGTGAAAATGGCTGATGGCTAATAAGCTTTTGTTAGTAAATAACAGTGTGACCATTCTAAAAGTGGTTGAGCTGATTCTCTCTGAGGAGAATTACGAGATTGTTTTTGTTAACGATGGGGAGGAGGCTCTTTCTAAATTAAAGTCATTTGTTCCGGACATTATCCTTGCTGACGTGGAGCTTCCAAAGCTTGGCGGCTACGACCTCTGTAAACAGGTAAAAGCTAATAAGGCCCTCAAAGATGTGCCCTTTGTACTGCTCATTGGAGCATTTGAATCCCTTAATGAGCAAAAAATAAAAGAGGTCGGAGCTAACGATTACCTGTTTAAACCTTTTGATTCCAAAGAGTTTTTAAATAAGATACATACTTATATAAAATCATCTGCTGCCGTTGAGAATATGGACTCTGGTGATGTGGAGGATCCACACAAGGAGGAGGAGCCTATTGAGCTTGGTGAGACCTCCATCATGGATGAAAAAGACATTGACAGTTTGTTTGAAGACACTCATGTAGAGGAAACGGCTGTGTTTGAGGATTCTCTGCATGGCGAAAAAGATGACTTTCAGGATTTCACAGATAATGATTTAACCACACGGGAACTTAAAGATGTGTTGGAGAGTCTGACAGGCGACGACAATGAAGATTCCATGGATGAGATTATGGATGAACCCATGGAGTTGGATAATACCTCTATGATGAGCGATGCCGACATAGAGGCTCTTCTTAATGAGACGATGGTTGAGGAGACAGTTTCCTTTGAAGGCGATGCAAGGAAACTGGAGGATGCAAATCTTGAAGAGCTGTCCTTTGATGATTTTGACACCACTCAGGATGTAATTCTCCAGGCTAAAGATGGTAAAGACAACGGCGATGACTCTGTTGCTTCACTTTTTGATGAACTTACGGATGAGCTTAAAGAGGGTGACCCTGTCCCAACTCAGGAGTTCTTAGAAGAGGAGATAACCGCAACCGAATTTTTAGATCAAGAGGAGCTGCAGGAGCTCTCCGGCAGTTTCTTTACAAAAGATAATCAACCAAAGGCTGAAACTAAAGATACAGTTTCTTACACCCCTAAAGAAGACAGATACAGAGAAATCCCAATGGATGCCGGCTTAAGGCCGCAAGGTGATGTCCTTCTTACGTCTTTTGATGTAATCAGCATTCTTAAAAGAAGTCTTGACCACAAGATAGATATGGTTTTTGACGAAGGGAGTATTCTTTCCGTATTTCAGGAGTCGGTAAATCTGTATGTTAAGGAAAACTTTAAAGATATCAGTATAGACCTTGATGACCGTGTCTCGGAGGCTATTAACAGGAAAATAAATGATGTTGTAGGCCAGATTAACCTTGATGCCATAATAAGCCAGGTAATATCCTCTACCATTAAGGGGATTTTATCTAACACAGTCAGCGAGATGTTTAAGATGACAAAGGAAATAACAGAGCGTGTCATAAAAAACACTTTGGAGGAAAACATCCCAACACTCAGAGAGGAGGTAGAAAAGGTAATATGGGAGACAGTCCCGCAAATGGCAGAAAAACTAATAAAAATCGAAATAGAGCAGATAAAATCGGAATTCATGTAACATATTTTACAGTTAGGTTCTTTTGTAAGATGCCAATCACCGTAAGGGGTCGGGCATTTTTTTGGAAGAGAAATTATTAATATGGAAAGAGTTATTTGGTTTTTGCAAAAAGAGGAGATTGCCACACCCCCTGTGGGGGTTCGCAATGACAGCTCGTGGCCTTGTGGTTGTACAATGATGGCGTGGAACTATGCATAGTATTCCTATCCGTCATTACGAGGAGCGACAGCGACGTAGTAATCTCCTCTTTTCCCTTATCAATCATTGTAAGAATTCATGTAAACAGACGTTTACAAATGTATAGTCACTGAGGTATAAGGAATCATACTAATGGAAGACACAAAAAAAGAGCCTTCAAAGGGATATATTCCCTCAGAAATAGAAGATAAATGGTATAACTTTTGGCTGAAAAATAATCTCTTCAGCCCGGAAAGCGACAGTGGGCGTCCGTCGTTTTCAATTGTGATTCCGCCCCCTAATGTTACCGGAACACTTCACATGGGACATGCCTTAAACGCAACCCTACAGGATACGCTTTGCAGATGGAAACGGATGAAGGGATTTAAGGTGCTGTGGGTGCCCGGCACAGACCACGCAGGCATAGCCACCCAGAATGTTGTGGAAAAAATGCTTGCTAAGGAGAATTTAACCCGCCACACGCTGGGACGTGATGAGTTTATAAAAAGGGTCTGGGAGTGGAAACGCAGTTATGGCGGGCAGATAATACATCAATTAAAAAAAATTGGCGCATCCTGTGACTGGACAAAGGAGCGCTTCACACTTGATGAGGGACTCTCTAACGCTGTGCGTGAGGTGTTTGTTTCCTTGTTTAACGAGGGACTTATATACAGAGCGCTGAGACTGATAAACTGGTGTCCGCGATGTTACACTGCGCTTTCCGACCTTGAGGCGGAACATGAGGAACTTGAGGGCAGACTCACCTACATCAAGTATCCACTTGAGGACGGCTCTGGCCATATCGTGGTAGCAACCACCCGACCTGAGACAATGCTTGGGGATACGGCAGTGGCCGTCAATCCCTTAGATGTAAGGTATCAGCAACTGGCAGGAAAACGTTTGATACTCCCGCTTACCGACCGGGCCATTCCCATAGTTACCGATACTGAGGTTGACCAGGCTTTTGGCACAGGTGCTGTAAAAGTGACCCCGTCACATGATTTTAACGATGAGGCGATTGCAAAGCGCCAAAATCCGAACCTTCCATTTATTACAGTCATAGGGCTTGACGGCACGATGACAGCCGATGCCGGACGGAGGTTTGCCGGCCTTGACAGATATGAGTGTAGAAAACAAGTTGTAGCTGACCTTAAGGAAAAAGGGCTTATCCAAAAAGAGGAAAAACATGTCCATTCGGTAGCCAGTTGCTACAGGTGTAAAACCATAATAGAGCCGCTCCCTACTGCCCAGTGGTATGTTAGTGTCTCTTCAATGGCAAAAGATGCTATTGATGCCGTAAAAGAGGGAAAGATTCGGATTATTCCCGATGGGTGGAAAAATAATTATTACTCATGGATGGAAAACATAAGAGACTGGTGCATATCAAGGCAGATATGGTGGGGGCACAGAATTCCTGTCTGGTACTGCCCTAAGTGCACAGATGATCAAGGCGCTTCTAACAGCGAATCCATTTTTATAGTGCTTTCGAAAAAACTAAGGGGACTTAACGAGGGAACATATAAGCAACTGACTGAGGCCGGTGTGGAACACAAGGATATAATCCAAAATGTCAGAAGTTTAACTGTTGGAATATCTGTTAAACCGTTTTCCGCAAGCGTTGACCCAACAAGTTGCCCGCACTGTGGATGTGGTGACATTATCCGCGACCAGGATGTCCTTGACACATGGTTTTCCTCGGCACTTTGGCCATTTTCCACCATGGGCTGGCCTGATAAGACAAAAGACCTCAGTGAATACTATCCGACAAGTGTGCTTGTCACAGCATTTGATATATTGTTTTTTTGGGTGGCGCGAATGATAATGATGGGGTTAAAGTTTATGAAAGACCGCCCGTTTAACGATGTGTACATTCATGCGCTCATAAGGGACGAAAGCGGGCAGAAGATGAGCAAGTCTAAGGGCAACGTGATTGACCCTCTGATTATGATAGATGAGTATGGGGCTGATTCTTTCAGATTTTCGCTGGCTGCGTTTGCTGCTCAGGGCAGAGATATCAGGTTTTCCGAGGAGAGGGTAGAGGGGTATAAGCACTTCATTAATAAACTCTGGAATGCTTCACGGTTTATAAATCTTAACATAGAAAAGTATGGATTTGATAAGGGATTGAAAATAGAGGAGATTGCAAAGGAACTCCTTGTGACAGACAGGGCTCTGATGCGCTTGCCTGAGAGGTGGATTCTAAACAGGCTGTCTTTTGCCGCAGCTGAGGTCAACAGAGGACTTGAGGAGTACAGGTTTAATGATGCAGCAAACGCTGTGTATCAGTTTGTGTGGTATGAGTTTTGCGATTGGTACATAGAGCTATCTAAGACCTCCTTTGAAAGGAGTAAAGAGTATTCTGAGGCTGCCCTTAAATGTCTTCTGTATGTGCTTGATGCCTCAGTGCGGCTTCTTCACCCCTTCATGCCCTTTGTAACAGAAGAGATTTGGAACTCATATCCTCACGAGGGAAAAACCATTATGCTCACCTCATATCCCGACATGTTGGCAGAGGACGCAGAAGCGCTGGAGCGTATGGATTTTGTCATTAACGCCGTAACCGGCATAAGAAGTATCCGCGGGGAGTTCAATATTTCACCGTCAAAGAAGATTTCGGCTTTAATCAGGACTTTTTCAGATGCAGCTCGCCTGAATCTGTTAGAACATAAGGATTATATCTCAGCGCTAACAAGGTGCGGGGAAAACCTTGAAATAGGTGAAAACGTGGAAAAGTCAAAGGGTTCGGTTACCTCGGTAAAGACAGAGATGGAAATATATGTTCCTTTAAGCGGACTGTTTGACATTGAGGCAGAGACGGAGAGGCTTGATAAGGAAC
This sequence comes from Nitrospirota bacterium, assembly GCA_015233895.1. NCBI lineage: Bacteria > Pseudomonadati > Nitrospirota > Nitrospirota bacterium. The sequence goes on from JADFXG010000012.1 coordinate 41,773, forward strand.
TTAAAAAGGTTGATGAGGCGATACACGGGTTAAATATAAAACTCTCTAATGAGGATTTCATAGAGCGAGCGCCAAAGGCTGTAGTTGATAAAGAAAAGCTTAAATATAACGAGCATATTCTTAAAAGAGAGCGGATAGTGGAAAACATCAGTAAACTTAAGGAAATAAAATGATAACGCCGCAAGTCAGGGAATTCATAAGAGATGCCTTAGCTGAGGACATAGGACACGGCGATATAACGACAGAGAGCACAATTGATGATAATTCAATGTCTGAGGCTGTTGTGCTTGCCAAAGAGACAATGATTTTAGCCGGTATATTGTTTTTTAAAGAGGTTTTTGATATTCTCAAGCAGGGTGTAACGGTGGCCGTATTGGCCACAGACGGTACGACTATGCAACGCGGCCAGAACATTGCAAGACTTACCGGCAACACCGCCTCATTGCTTACAGGAGAGAGAGTTGCTTTAAATATTTTGCAGCGGTTATCAGGAATAGCAACATTAACCGCAAAATTTGTAACAGAGGTCAAAGATCTTGGGGTCAAAATTCTTGATACAAGAAAGACAACGCCCAACATGCGGCACATGGAAAAGTATGCGGTAACAGTGGGAGGCGGGTCAAACCACAGGTTTGGACTATATGATGGGGTACTAATTAAAGACAATCACATAAAGGCCTCAGGAGGAATTACAAAGGCAGTAACCAGGGCAAAAAAGAATGTCCCGTTTCTTACAAAAATAGAGGTTGAGGTGCAAACCCTCTCAGAACTCAATGAGGCTCTCAGTTGTGGCGTAGATGCTGTGATGCTGGATAATATGAATATAGAGCAGATGAAAGAAGCAGTCGGAGTAGTCAGAAGCACAGGAGGCAGGATTTTAATAGAGGCCTCCGGCAACGTGACACTGCAAAACGTGCGGAGAATTGCGGAAACCGGAGTTGATGTTATATCAACAGGGTTTATCACCCACTCGGCTCAGGCTGTTGACTTAAGTATGAAGATAATTTAATAGGATCTGTTTTTTCAAAAACAGCGATATAAAGCTTAGTTTGATAAAGACACGGAGACTCTCTTTATTTCCTCTAACTTCTTAAGTGCCCGTCCGCTGTCCAATGCCTCAGTTACAGTATTAACTGCCGTATCAATATCATACTGTCCCTCAGATACCATAAGAGCGCAAGCGGAGTTCATGACAACTATGTCGTGCATGGGGCCTTTTTTACCGCTTAGAATTTCTTGTGTAATACGAGCATTGTCCTCACGGCTCCCGCCTGCTATGTCAGTAAGCGTCGCTCTGTCTAAACGAAAATCCTCAGGTGTAAACACCAGATTATCAACGGTACCTCCTGAAAAACGTGATACCCGTGTGCCGTTCGTTATAGTTACCTCATCGAGTCCGTCCGTTCCATGAAACACCATAGCATCAATGGCGCCCAGATTACCAAGCACCCTTGCAAGCGGCTCCGTTAATGCTGAGTCATAGACGCCTACTGTTTGCCGTTTAGCTCCTGCAGGATTTGTCAGAGGCCCAAGTATATTAAAAATCGTTCTAATTCCGATTTCTCGCCTTGGGGTAACTGCATATTTCATAGCAGGGTGAAAAAGTGGCGCAAAAAGGAAACCAAACCCTGTATCAAACAAACATTTTTCAACGTTTTCGGGACTCAGGTCTATTTTTATGCCAAGCGCTTCAAGCACATCGGCGCTTCCGCTACGGCTTGACGAGGAACGGTTACCGTGCTTTGCCACAGGAATTCCGCACGCTGAGGTAACAATGGCAGCGGTTGTTGATATGTTAAATGTGTGAGAAAGATCGCCACCAGTGCCGCAGGTATCTACAACCCCTTCAGGCGCATTTATTTTTATAGCCTTCTTTCTCATCACAGAGACGGCTGCCGTTATCTCTTCAACTGTTTCGCCTTTAATCTTAAGGGCTGTCAAAAACGCCGCTATCTGGGCATCCGTTGCTTTGCCCTCCATTATTTCTGTCATGCAGTCAATCATCTCGGCACCACTAAGGTTTATCCCCTGAGTCACTATGCTTATCGCCTCTCTTATCATAGGCTTAGTCTCCACCTGTGCTGTGATGGCTGTTAAAAACATCGGCAAGTGTCAGGAAATTTGAAAGTATATCCTTGCCAGCTTTGGTTAGTATTGACTCCGGGTGAAACTGCACCCCATCCAGTGGGTATGACTTGTGCCTGACCCCCATGATTTCATCTGCGTCAGTCCACGCGGTGATTTCAAAATCCTCGGAAAGTGTACCATTTTTGATAATGAGGGAATGATACCGGGTAGCTTCAAACGGATTTGGTATGCCTTTAAATATGCCGCGGTTGTCGTGGTAAATCAGTGAGGTTTTGCCGTGCATAAGCCTGTCCGCTCTGACAATGTCTGCGTTAAATGCGGCTCCTATGGACTGATGTCCCAGGCAAACGCCAAAAATTGGGATTCTGGTACAAAATGTTTTAATCAAATCAACGGAAACACCGGCCTCATTTGGTGTGCAGGGGCCTGGAGAAATCACAATTTTTTCCGGCCTTAGTTTCTCAATTTCATTGAGGGTGATTTTATCGTTTCTGAACACTTTTATGTTCTGTCCAAGTTCCCCAAGGTACTGAACCAGATTGTACGTAAAGGAATCATAATTATCTATCATTAAAAGCATAATACCGCCATATTTTTGGCTAATACCCGCTCTTAGCCATGTTAACGGCACGAAACATGCCTTTTGCTTTATTAACAGTTTCATCATACTCATTTTCGGCAACCGAGTCAGCAACAATTCCGGCCCCTGCCTGCACATATACCTTGCCCTCTGTAATCAGTATGGTGCGTATTGTAATACACGTATCCATTGAGCCGGAAAAGCCGAAATATCCTACAGCTCCGGCATAGGGCCCACGCATGACAGGTTCAAGCTCATCTATAATTTCCATTGCCCGCACCTTAGGCGCTCCCGTTACGGTTCCAGCCGGAAAACAAGCTCTTAACACATCAAAGGAGTCAAGCCCCTCTCGTAAAACACCCTCCACATTTGACACTATGTGCATGACATGGCTATAGCGCTCTACGTCCATTAGTTCGGTAACCTTAACTGACCCTGTGACAGCCACACGTCCAACATCGTTCCTGCCAAGATCAACCAGCATTATGTGCTCTGCCCGTTCTTTTGGGTCAGCCTTCAATTCAACCTCAAGGGCACTGTCCTCATCGCTTGAGCGTCCGCGTTTACGAGTGCCCGCAATCGGGCGCAGTGTAATTTTGCCATCCTCTACCCTGACAAGAATCTCCGGTGAGGACCCGACGATTTTTATATCCCCAAAGTTAAGATAAAACATGTACGGCGAGGGATTGATTACCCGCAGGCAGCGATACACATCAAATGGGTCTATATCTATGTCTGCCTCAAACCGCTGAGACACCACTATTTGAAAGGCATCCCCTGCTCTTATGTATTCCTTTGATTTTTCCACTGCAGCAAGAAACTGTCCTTTTTCAACAAATGATGACTTAAATCCATCAGAGTCTTTAACATTAGTGAGATTTTCAGCAATTGAGAGAGTGCGGCTGGTTGACGGTTTTTTTAGCATTTCAACAAGAGCGTCAATTTTTGCCGTGGCCTCTTTGTAACTTTCCTCAGGGGTTTTACCGCCAATGAGGGAGGCATTAGCGACCACTTTAATTGCCTGTCTCAGGTTGTCAAAAATTACAATAGTATCCATAAGCATAAACATCGAATCAGGAAAATCAAGGGATGGTTTCTCCCTTACCGGAACGCTTTCAAAAAACCGCACGCACTCATATCCGATATATCCGACAAGTCCGCCATAAAATCGCGGCAGCCCCTGAATCTTGACAGGAACATGCTGCGAGAGTTCTGCTCTTAGAACCTCTATAGGGTCTGGCACCGTTTTTGTGATGGATTTACCATCAGTTATGATTTCAACATCATTTCCATACGATCTTATAATTTTTTCAGGCGCCACTCCTAAAAACGAATACCTTGCCCACTTCTCGCCCCCCATAACGCTCTCAAGCAGGAAACTGTTAGGTCCGCACAGTTTTAAATAGGCCGAAACCGGAGTCTCGGTGTCTGCTAAAATCTCGGTATAAACAGGGATTAGATTACCCTCTTCAGATATTTTTTTAAATTCCTCTATTTTTGGATAATACATATTGACAAACTCTGCCGTTTTCCTTTAGAATTATTTCCGTGATTCATTCACGGTACGTTACTGTATGATACATAGAAAGATGTTAAAGTTACAAGAGCAAACTTGTAAAACTTGAAAGTATTATAGTAAGATACCGGTAGAGGCATCACCAGAGCGGGCGTAGCTCAGTGGTAGAGCACAACCTTGCCAAGGTTGGGGTCGCGAGTTCGAGTCTCGTTGCCCGCTCCATATTTCCTCAGCGTGGCATTGAAAAAGGGGTGGAGGGGAGAGGGAGAGAGGGTTCACTTGTGACAAAACTATTTGTGGATGGCTTATACACGATAATACCTCTGGTAGAGTTTAGAAACACACCGAGTGTAAAATTCCACGTACTTCCTGAAAATAAAATACCGCGTATAGACTCGGTGGACAGAGTTGAGCACGGACCAAATGCTGTTTCTCCAACCATAAAAGGGAGCACAGGACAGTTTTGGTATTATCACAAAGCACAGACCGATAATCTCCTTGTTTTCCTTGGCTCAAGGATAACGGAACTCTATACCCCTAAACATGGAAAGATAGAAACTTTTGAAGTAACGCCTGAGTCAATCAAACACAATGGTGAGCTGGTTATAGACACCCCTGCAATACTGTCATGGCCGCCTGGCGTGTTTCACAGGGTGTCCAGTGGACAGGATGGATCACTTTCATTGAATTTTGCAGTGCACGAATTAGGGTTTTCCCTCAAAGACAACTTTGACATTTATGAAGTTAATACGGAAAGTGGGCGATATAGTGTCATACGGCATGGTTTTTTAGACCAAAATACCAAGTAGCGTTCTATCGCCTAACTTTGTTGGCATCGTTAAAAGCTCCTCAACGTACTAAAAGTACGCCTGCGTCGCTTTCTCCTTGCCGCCTTGTTATGCTCTGACTGCTACTCGAGACCGTTGCAAAATTCCCAAAATGGGGGGAAAGTATTTCCCAATTAATACCGAGTAGCAGCCTAAAATATAATAATGATGAGATTACCACGTCGCTATCGCTCCTCGTAATGACGGATAGGTACGCCCACGCACAGCCCACGCCGTCATTGCGAACCCCCGCAGGGGGTGTGGCAATCTCATCCTTTTTCTATAACATTTTGTTATATTTTTGAACTCAACTTGGTGTTATAATATTTTTGCAACGGTCTCTACTCGGTATTAAAAAGAAAGTAGAGCAGATGTGTTTTGCTCTCTAAAGAAAAATACTCCGCTGATCCTCTCTCAATAGCGGATCTATTTCTTTTGGGAGGTGGAAATTATCCTTAAAAATCCTGTTCATCACCGAAACCAGTTGTCTGAACTTATATGCGTCGTGATGGGAATCACCTTTCTGTTCCGATTCCTCCCAACTCTGTTTATCCGATATTCTTAATTCAACTGGTAGCGTGTGTTGTTCTGTAAAAAACGGCGTGGATATTCCTCCGCAGTGATTATCAGCATACGGCAGAAGGATTTTTCTCGTTTGCTTGCAACGGTGTATTGGTACGGGAAAATTTAACTTGCACTGAAACTTTTTTTGGCCTTTTGAGGTATGTGCATTTCGGATGGCATTTCTGCTCAGTGCGCCGTAGAAATCCCTTGCGCTTTGAGAAATCTCCTCATTTTCAGGCATATAATCTTTGTGGGCACTTTTGTTCAGACTTGTCATTAACCTCTTTATGGCCTCTGTCATGTCCTCCGGGGTGTCAAATATTGTCTGCATAATGGATGAGGAGACTACGGTCTCCTGCAGAATTACACCTCTTTTTTGCAAGGCGTGAAAAAGCTTAAGTGTATCGTCTCTGTCATTTAATATAAACGTAACGGCCAGCGGATCTTTTATTATGTGGGCTTCACCTTCAAAATCATTTCCAAGTTTAGTTGCCATACTGTATATGGTCTTTAATCTGGAGGAGATTTCCGAAATCTCCACATCGACACCGTCACCGCTTTTGAAAATAAAGAGGTTTTTTACCCTGTCAAAATCTATGAATTCTTTGAGACGCTCAAAGAAGGTTGAAACCTTAACATATGCCCTGAATGAAGACTCATTCTCAATTAGAGTTGGAGGAGGGTTCCTCCAGTCAAAATCAAACAGATTATTGAGGGATAAGCCGTTTGAAGTAAAATAAAGGCCGAGCTGAACAAAATCGTTTATATCCTGGCTGTCCTCCTCGGTTGATTTTATCAGATGACAGACTTTTAGAAGGGCGCAGGCCATTTGCTGGAATTCACTGGATATTGCCATATCTGTCCCTTTATATCCATAAAACATGTGTGGGTACTTTCTCGATGATGCCATTAAAAAAAGATGTCTTGGATCTTCATCGACAAGGCTGCAGAATTCATTGTTTTCAAGTTTCTGTTCTATTTCTTTTAATGAATCATTAACCGTTTCATAATAATGAAGAGCTGGTGAGTTTAACCTTATCAGTGTTGCAAGTTGTTCCTTTAAAAATGGAAACAGGTATTGATGGCAATAACTGAGAGCCATATCTACATATCGTTTTGCCCTGCTATTTTCACCGGTGGTTAGCTCATCGGCTCCTCTTATGTCAAACCCGCGATTTCCCATCATTTTTGTAGCCTGTGAGAGAGCGGTTTTATAATCATATGCGGAGAGCATAAGGTAAGGGGTCATTTCGGTTCGGTCAAGTATAGAACCAAATATGCTGTGATAAAGCTCGTGTTTGTTAGCAGCGGTATCCATCAATAATCTCCCGATAACATAACTCAAATTCCAGGTACGCAGATAAGATTGTGCCTGTTTTGGCTTCTTAAAGTCAACATAATATGATATAATATCAGCATTAGCTATAGTTTCTGTACTATAATATAGAAGGTCATAAGGTGTGTGGAGGTTAACATGCCTCAAATAGGGGAGTTGTTTTTAGCTGCAAAATAACAGAGGTTTTTTTATAAAAGGAGTAATATATGACTAACTTTTCAGTTAACAAAGAAAGATGTCTTAAGTGCGGTGAGTGCATAGAGGATTGCGTAATGAATATTATTGCATTTGAAGGACAATACCCTGCTATTATTCCAGGAAAGGAAAGCGAATGCGTTCAGTGTGAGCATTGTTTTGCTGTCTGCAGTGAAGGGGCAGTTAGCATCTTAGGCCTTAATCCGGACAATGCAATCAGGCTTGAAGGAAATCTGCCCGAAACCAGTAAGCTTGAGGTACTTATGAAAGGACGGCGGGCAGTGAGACGTTATTTGAAAGAGCCTGTACTGTGGGAGACGATAAGTGGTCTGTTGGATGTTGTAGCAAATTCGCCCACAGGCAGAAATACAAGACAGAATCTTTTTACAGTTGTTAGTGACCCTCTGGTTATGGATAAAATAAAACAGGAAACTATGGAAGGACTCCGGAGGGCAGTTGCAAACTATGCTCTTCCAAAGGGATTTGAATTCTACTCTTTTGTAGTTGATGCCTGGGATGCAGGCAAGGACATTGTTTTCCGTGGCGCACCACACATGCTTGTTGTATCATCACCAAAAGATGGCCCGTCTCCTGAGGCAGACACCCTTATTGCACTAACTTATTTTGAGTTGTTGGCACAAAGCATGGGAATAGGTACACTTTGGAACGGCCTTTTAAAATGGGCTGTCACTGCCGTTGTGCCAGAGCTTAGAAAGAAAATTGGAATTCCTGAAGATCATTATATAGGGTATTGCATGGTATTTGGCAGACCTGCCGTACAGTATTACCGCACTGTTCAGAGAGGCCCGGCACAGATAAACAGGGTTACATTCTGAAACAACAATAGGTTATCGTTTGAAAACAGCCTTAATAGAGCACGAGCCCTCCTCGTCGTGTCTTTCCATAGTGGCCTCCAGTGACTTTAGTAAGGCAATCATAGAATGGTTTTCTGATATGGTCTCTGCAATAAAGCCAAGAAGTCCTTGTTTCTGAGCTATAAATGTCAGATGTTTGATCAACTCCTTGCCTATCCCCTTTCCCTGGTAGTCATCTCTGACTACAAAGGCAGCTTCAGCCATGTAAGTATCCTTAGAAAGTGCATACTGGCCCACCCCAGCAATCCACTCCCTGTTGTCCGTTTGTATGATGGCAACAATAACAATTTTTGAGCTGTAATCAATAGAGATAAACTCCTGAAGCCTCTCATGCGGCATATCTTTCCTTACCGATGTAAAGCGGCTATACAACGTTTCATCAGAGAGAGAATAAAAAAACTCCTTCATGAGCGGTTCATCAGTTATTTTAATCGGTCTGATAAAGATATCAAGACCAGATTTAAGCCTCTTGTGCGTTTCAAGTTCAAACGGATAGCTGCCTGTAACATTGGGCTGATCTTTATAGATTAAGTTAAGGCTCTTAGCCTCTTCAATAAGCCATGCCCTGAAATATGGATGCGATATGGATATAAGCTGCATAGCCCTTTCTCTGATGTTTTTGCCATGAAGATAGCTGATTCCATACTCTGTCACAACATAATGGATATCACCACGGTTGAGTGTTACCCCAGCTCCCTTATCAAGCAGGGGAACTATCCGTGAAATTGTTTTTGTTGCTCCGGTGCTATCAACAATGGTAGCAGTTGACTGAATAGTTAAAATGGTCTTACCGCCTTTGGATAAAACCGCTCCACGCATGAAATCTGCCTGACCCCCTATGCCGCTGTAAAACATCTTTCCTATGGATTCCGAAGAGGCCTGTCCGGTTAAATCCAACTGCAGAGCACTGTTTATTGCCACCATGTTGTCGTGTGAGGCTATTACCATTGGATCATTTGTATAGTCTATGGTTCTGAACTCTATTGAGGGATTATTATTAATAAAATCATAGGTGCTCTGAGAGCCCATGGCAAAAGATGCCACGGTTTTGCCGCGGTTTCTGTTCTTTTTAAAATTGTTAACATTGCCATTTTTTATTAAATCCACTATCCCATCTGAAAGAAGCTCTGTGTGTATTCCTAAGTTGTTTTTACCAGAGAGATTTGCCATAGCTGCATTTGGAATACTCCCATGGCCAACCTGAAGTGTATCACCGTCTTGAATCAACGCTGAAACATACCGCCCGATAGCTTGTCCGGTTTCACAGTCAGCCTCTGAGTGGTATTGCAGTATGGGTTCATCTGCTTGCACGATGTAATCCACATCATTTAAATGAATAAAGCCGTCGCCGTGCACAATGGGGCTATGTGTATTTATCTGAACAACAACCATAGAGGCTGCCTCAAGAGCAGCCTTAACTATATCTACACTTACTCCGAGATTCATATAGCCATGTGTATCCGGTGGTGAGCACTGTATAAGAGCTACGTCAACAGGAACAACTCTCCGTATAAATAACCCAGGCACTTTTGAAAGAAATATAGGGGTATAGTCGGCTAACCCCTCATTTACCGCCGATCTGGCGCCGCCGCCTATAAAAAATGAATTATACCTGAAGTTGTTCTTAAACTTTTCGTCAGTGTATGGAGTCACTCCAAGTGACCAGACATGAAAAATCTCAGTGTCAAAAAAAGCCTTTGGGTGGGTCTCCGCATATTTTATTAGTGCCTTTACGAGGTACTGAGGTTCGGCACACCCAGTGCCCACAAAAATCCTTGAGCCACGCCTGATGTGACTGAAAATTGTCTCCTCAGTTACACATTTCTTGCTGTATAGCTCATCCAGGCTCATTGCAGGAACCCCTTCGCACTAATCTGTAAGACATTTAGTATTGTTAAACTATGCTAACACAATTGAGTAGATAAATCAAAAAAAATGTGACTTGCCTGTTAACGTAAATACTCTGCTTTTGTAAAATACTGTGCAATACAGCTATAATGGACGTGGTTGTACAGGTAGTTTTAGTGGGTAAAAAAGGAGGTTAAGTGTGACTGGCATTAATATAATGCTGCCCGTTATTTTCATTATGCTGATAACAGTGATAGCTCTTCTTTTTAAGCTATTGATAAAAGCACCACAAACATCAACGCTTGATTACCGTCTTGATGCTTTTGAAAAAGCCCAGGAACGTACCGAACGCGCTCTCAGGCAAGAACTGATACAAAGCAGAGAAGAGCACAGTAACGCAGCAAGACAACAGCGGCAGGAACTGACAGAGACGATGATAACGACAATCGGCGAGTTGGCTAATGTTCAAAAGACTCAGCTTGAGCTCATGTCGTCTGCAATAGGAAGGCTTTCTGAATCAAATGAGAAAAAACTGGAGGCAATCAGGGCCACTGTTGAAGGAAAGCTCCAAAACATACAGAACGATAATGCTAAACAACTTGACCAAATGCGGCAGACCGTGGACGAAAAACTGCAGGGGACGCTGGAAAAGCGCTTAGGCGAATCCTTCAAACAGGTCAGTGAGCGGCTGGAGCAGGTGCATAAAGGGCTTGGTGAGATGCAGACCCTTGCTACGGGTGTTGGTGATTTAAAGAGGGTACTGACAAACGTTAAAACGCGTGGGACGTGGGGTGAAGTGCAGCTTGGGGCGTTGCTGGAGCAAGCTCTGAATTCCAATCAGTTTGCCCGTAATGTAGCCATGAAAGATGGCGGTGAGAATGTCGAGTTTGCGATTAAGTTGCCTGGACAGGAAAAGGATGAAACTGTCTGGTTACCGATTGACGCCAAGTTTCCTATCGAGGATTATCAGCGTTTGGTGGAGGCTCAGGAGCGTGCTGATGCAGATGGTGTGGAGGCGGCAGGAAAGCATCTGGAGAGCCGTGTTAAGGCCTGCGCACAAGACATCTGTACAAAATACCTGAACCCGCCCAAGTCAACAGACTTTGGGATCCTGTTCTTACCCATAGAGGGTCTTTTTGCCGAGGTTATTCGCAGGGTTGGATTAACTGAGGTTATTCAACGGGAGTCCCGTGTGGTTATAGCTGGGCCAACTACATTATGGTCAATTTTAAACAGCCTTCAAATGGGATTTCGCACTCTGGCAATCCAAAAGCGCTCCGGAGAGGTATGGAACCTCCTTGCTGCTGTCAAAACTGAGTGGACTAAGTATGGAGATGTACTGGATGCAGTGCAAAAAAAGCTGCATCAGGCATCCGATACACTTGAAAAAGCCAAAGTGAGGTCAAAAGCAGTTGGCCGGAAACTAAAGGATGTGCAAGAGCTTCCAGTGAGTGAGGCTGCATCGCTGCTTCCCCAAAATCTGATAGAAGATGAGCCAGAGGTTGGTGAGGCAGATAAGACAGATTATTAAGCTGGAATTAAAAAACGTTCCTTAACTAACGCTATCTCATCGTCTTTGTCTCTAATGAGTCCTGAGATTTTTGCATTAATTATTTGGTCAAACACTTCTCTATAGATTGGTCCTGGCGTTAAACCCATGTCCTTAAGTTCTTTGCCTGTTAAGAGAGGTTCTATGTGTCTGTGCTGTACCAGATACCTCGATATGGCCTGTTGTCTGCCCTTGTGTACTGCCATTAAAAACAATATGGTCTCTATATTTAAATTTTTACAGAAATGATATAACACCTCAGGGTTGTCAGAGTCGGGCAAAGCAAAAAAAGCAGCCGAGTGCTTCAAAGAGTTTATTATGTTCTCTGTTATGTTAGGTGGTGTTGTTAGTCTCATAAGAGCATCCCTGCGTGAGCTTTCAGGAAGGGTTGACATTATTCCCATGAGATAAATCCGGCCAATATCCGGTTCACTCGAAAAAAAAGTCAGTTTGTACCATGATATGGCGGCGTGGATACTTTTTAAAATGCTCTCAAGGTCCTTATTAAATGTAAAGTCCGGATGAATTGCTTTCAGCAGCTCATAGCCGGATAATCTCTTTAGAGCCTTAGCCGGGTCTAATTCTCTGAACACAGCCGACATTTCATCATAAACCCTTGTGCCTGAGACTTTTCCAAAGAGATCAAACTTAACTGCCGTCTTTATTAATCTCTCGGTGTGTTTACTTATCTTAAAGTCAAACCGCTCGGAAAATCTAACTGCTCGGAAAGCCCTCGTAGGATCCTCTATGAAACTCAAATTATGAAGCACCCTGATGGTTTTCTCTTTCAGGTCGCGTTGAGCGCCAAAGTAATCTATAAGCTTACCGAAATCCTTTTTATTCAAACACACTGCAAGCGTATTTATCGTAAAATCCCGCCTATAGAGGTCTTTTTTAACCGAGGAAGATAAAACTTGAGGGAGCGCTCCCGGCTCTTCATAGTACTCGGTGCGTGCTGTGGCTATATCTATTACAAAATCCTTGGTACCTTGCAGCCTGATTCCAAACACCTTTGCCGTTTGAAATCTTTCATGGGTTTTTACCCGTCCGTTAAGTCGCAGTGAAATCTCTCTGGCAAGCGCTATCCCATCTCCCTCGACAACTATATCTATATCCAGATTTTGTTCAAACCGCAGGAGGTCTCTCACAGCACCTCCTACAAGAAATACCTTCATACCAAGCGAGTCAGCTGCGTCTCCAACGTCTTTCAATATTTTAAAAACTGAGGCCGGAAACCTTTCTTTAAGAAGTGAAGCGATGTTTCTTACCGATGACGTTTTAATATCATTCTTAGATGCCGACCTGTCACGTCTTACGTAGTCCTCATATAGGTTTCTTAACAAATCAGTTCTTGTTATCGCTCCCACTATCGTATCCCCGGTAAGTACCGGTAAAAAGCGCTGATTCTTTTCTACCATTGTCTCTTCAATTTCACTGACAGATGTGCCAGTGTCTGCTGTTGCCGCATCGGTAGTTATAAAGTCATCAATCGCACTTTTTTGAAAACCATGGAAAATTGCCTTTTCCACAACTTCACGGGATATTACCCCAACGTAAGAGTCCTCTTTGACAACCGGCAGCACATTTATTTCATACTTCGTAAGCAGCAGCCCGGCCTCCTTTATTGTGGAATTTAACTTTATTGTGATAACAGGACTTGTCATTATCTCTTTTGCCGTCTTAACTGGTTTGATTAACTTTTTAATAGCGTCCTTTATCCCCTCAACAACAATCTCAGGGATTTCCTCTCTTATTGTCGCTGAGGCAGCCACAGAGTGCCCTCCGCCTCCATACATTCCCATAAGCTCTGCCATATTAAGCTCCGGCACTCGTGAGCGTCCGACAAGCAGAGTTTTCCCCTCCATGGAAAACACCAAGACCACAGCGTCTGTCTCCTCCATGTCCATTATATAGTGTGCCATGTAGGCGACATCGCCAAAATAGCTATCTCTGACAGCAATGCCGATTTTTACCCTTATCCCTGAGACAAACACCTCAGAGAGTGAGTTAACCAGTTCATTTAACAGCTCAAAATCCTCTTTACTTAACAGAGGCCTCAGAAACGCCGACACGATGTTGAGGTTTGCGCCGCGCCTAAGCAGATATGCTGCCGCTTTCAAGTCTCTCTCAGTAGTTGAAGAGAATCTCATCGAGCCAGTTTCCTCATATATCCCCAGACACAGAATGGTAGCCTCAAGGGCTGTGATGGTGACAGAGCTCTTTAACAAAAGTTCGGTAATTATTGTTGCCGTAGCTCCTGCCTCTTCAATTGTCTCAAAGGTGGCCATGATGTCGTTTTGCTTTTTAACATGATGGTCATAGATAAAAGTGATGACACCACTTTTGCCAACCACATCTGCAAATTGTCCTATCCTTATAGCGCTCTGAGTATCTACTATGATAAGACGCTTGATTTTTTTTATTGGAATATCTTTTATTTTTGAAAACTCTACAGGATATGCTTTAAGGAAATCTCTGACAGGTTTTTCCATAGAGCCTGGGAAAGCAATTACAGCCTCCGGAAACAACCTTTTTGTACCCACCATTGAAGCCAAACAATCAAAGTCAGCATTAATGTGGCATGTAATGACATCCACTGTGAGGTCTAAGTTACAGCGGCTTTACGGTTTACATACGTCTGCTGCGCAATACTTAGCAAATTGCTCACAAGCCAGTACAAAACCAAACCTGAGGGAAAACTTAAAAACATAAAAGTAAAGACAATTGGCATAATCATCATGATTTTGGCCTGAGTCGGATCCATAGTGGTAGGTGTCATCTTCTGCTGTATGAACATGGTGATACCCATTATGACAGGAAGCACGTATATGGGGTCTTTTGCAGAAAGATCAGTGACCCAAAAGAAAAATGGTGCTCCCCGTAACTCAACAGATACTAATAAGGCCTTATAAAGGGCAAAAAACACCGGTATCTGAATCACTATCGGAAGACATCCGCCCATAGGGTTAACCTTATGGACTTTATAGAGCTCCATCATTTCCCGCTGCATTTTCTGGGGGTCTTTCTTGTGTTTTTCCCTTATCTCGGTCATAAGCGGCTGAATCTTTTGGAGCTTTTTCATTGAACTCTGCCCTTTGTTGATAAGCGGAATGAAAGGAATTCTAACTATAAGTGTAAGAACAATAATGGCAACTCCAAAGTTCCCAAGATATTTGTTAAGGAACAACAGAAACCAGAAAAGCGGCCGTGCGATTATAGAGAAGTACCCAAAGTCCACAATAGGTTCAAGGGAGACATTTAGAGCCTTTAAGAAATCGTACTTTTTTGGGCCTGCGTAAATAAGAAACTCGTTGCTGGAGTTTGTGCTCTTAAATGCCACCAGAGACTTTTGTTTAACAGATGGAGTGGCTGGAATTTGCCACACCGTTGTCTCTGCCATAGGACCTTGAGGCACCAGAGCGGTGCAAAAATATTTGTTTTCCTCAGCAATCCATTTTACACCATCAGGATATTTTTTGATGTCATCCATTTTTTTGTCTTCATTAAACTCTACTCTGTCCATACCATTTAAGACAACTGGCCCAAAATGCGCAGCGTAGCCATCTCCGCCATCCCGGCTAAAACCGCTGCCGATAGTTATGTAGTATGGGCTTATGCCGGAGGTTTCGTCCTTAAGTTCCACCTTGTAGCTGTTTGCATAAAAGGTATAAGTCCTTCTAATTTTTTTACCGTTTGACTCATAATCCAAAATCACCTGTCCTGTGTCAGTTCCGTTTAAGGTGATATTCTTTGAGTCTGTGGCAAATGCCGCCTGAGAGAGTTCAAAATCAGTTGTAGCTCCAATTACAAAGGCGCCGTACTTAGCGGTTTTATCAATCAGTTCAATATCTTTTTTGTCATTGTTTTTATAATCCTTAAGCTTAAACGATTCAATCGTACCACCAACAGAGTTCACAATTGCAGTGTAGTGCAGAGTATCAACGGTTATCTGTTTAATGGGAACATGTGCGTTTGGCGTTTCGTTGGCTAATGCTGGAGTGTTAACAGCAGTGTTGTTTTTAGCTTCTGTAGTAGGAGCAGTAGCTTCTTTAGGTGTATTATCGGCAGCAGTCGTCTTAGTTTCCACTTTAACCTGAGCCGCTGTTTGAGCTGCCTGTTGAGCCGCCAGCCTTTGTTTTTCCGTAAGCGGTTTTATGTAGAAAAATTGGTATAATAACAGTACTGCAACTGAGAGCACTATAGCCGTAAGAGCTTTCTTTTCCATAATATATTTTAAATCCTCTCCTTAATAACGCAAGGGGTTGCTAACCCCAATAACGCAAGGGGTTGCTAACCCCCAGATTCATTGTTTTTATTTAACCGGATCATAGCCGCCGCGGCTTATCGGATGACACCTTAAAACCCTCTTTAAAGACATTAACAACCCTGTAAAAGGGCCGTGTTTTTCTATCGCCTCTGCACAGTAATCGGAACAGCTCGGATAGAATCTGCATGATGACGGTAACAGTGGCGAAAACATTGCCTTATAGAACTGAATAAGCGTAATGAGAATCGTCTTCATTTTAGTTTATCAAACAAAGACTGAAGTTCTATGCTCACACTATTGAAACCAACAGTTGAAATCACAGGTTTTGCGGCAACAACAACGTCAAAAGGCAGCGCACTGGCTCTTTCCAATAAAATCAACCTGACCGCTTCCCTGAAATACCTTTTAATGCGGTTTCTTACCACAGCGTTTCCGACTTTTTTACTAACAACAAGCCCAAGCCGCAAGTGCGTGTTAGATGTTGCCAAAAAATAAATGTTCAACATTTTCAAGGTGAATTTGCGGCCTTTTTTAAAGACATCCTGAAACTCAGAGCTTTTCCTTAAGCGCTCAGCTCTTTTCGTCCTTTTGCCCTTCTTCTTTTGATGACGTTACGGCCTGACGCTGTTGACATCCGCTTTCTGAACCCGTGTTTCCTTTTCCTCTTAATGTTGTGTGGATGAAATGTCGTATATGCTCCGCCCATTGCTATATCTTCCTCTGCTCTTTAGATTTACACAAAACCTATTATATTAGGTTCTTATTAGTATTGTCAACTGAGGGATAAAAATGTTTTTTTTATTTTTCGTTTTTTTGAAGTAAAGTGGTTTATTGTGAGAATGAGATGGGAAAGAAAAGAGCCGTTGCCTCAGAAAGAGCAACACTCAGACAAACCCCCGGGAAAATGACTTAAGCTGACCTTACAGAAAAAAACTATAATGGAGCTCCGGTTACCAAAATTACTTGACATTCCTGTTGGTATTTTTCGGTGTAATATTGTTTTTTAGGTCAAGAAGGATTTTAAAGCATCGACAATTCTGTCTGTATCTATGAGATTCATGCAATGTTTCAACTTATCTAAAGAACATGGTATCGAATAGTTAATGTGGCTGTATCCAGGCTGTATGCATTTGTCGAAGAACTCGCACCTTTCTTCTCCTTTGATATGTACTTGACCGCAATATCCATAAATCAAGCTGTCAGTAGGTCCCCAAAGAACTATGGCCGGAACTCCGGCATAATGTGCAGTGTGCATTATAAAATTATCAGACGTGATTACGACATCACATTTATTTATAACGTTAATAAGACTGCGAGGAGTCGTTAGACCTATAATTGAGTATGTTCCTTTTATATACTGCTGCCCTAAACGTCCTGCTTGAATTATAAGAGTGTCATCGGATTTGATTTTTTCTACGAATTCATGCCACTTGTTGAAATCCATTTCTTTACGAGGAGAATCAGACCATGGGGCTATCAAAATATTCTTATTTCGAAAGGGGATTATTGTATTTAATTCAAAATCGGTAGAAATTATATCTGGGAAATAGAGACGCTCTTCTACAGGAGTTTCAAGATTGAAAATTCGAGCCAAAATCTGGAAGGCTCGACGATTCCCTTGTCCAAGAACCTCCTTACTCCAGTAGTCTGTTCCAATAATAAAAGCATCTTTGGGTGGAAATCCTACGTAAGAAATCGCAGGATGTCCTTTTAAAATACTCAAATATTTTGTCCGCCTAACCAAATTAAACTTTCGGGAAGGCTCTCTTTCGATGTCAAGTTTCAGGACTCCTGAAATCATAAGAGCATCGCCCAACCCGCCAATTGGGTTAATCCAGATATTTTCAGCCATATCTACCATGAGATTAAAACGTGAGCCCAGTTATAGGTTCAAAAAATTTTTCTATAAATCTCTTTTTTGATAAACACCATCGGGTTTTATGCACAAAATCTCCGTGTTCGTCATATGAGTCTAAAGGACATCCACCGTGGCATATGCTCCAAAAGCGGCAATCCTTACAGTCCTTTTCCAACAGGATTTCATTGCGGCTGATCAACTGTCCACGTTGAGAATCGTAAAGTATTTCATGAAGAGACCGGTCGAGTATGTTTCCATAAGAGAGTAAACCCCAGTCAGAGGACCTTCCACATTGGGATGTCTCACCGCGGGGATCAATATTTACATGGTTATAGGCACAATCCCCTGAATCGACACAGGATAGACTGAGAGCATCTCTTTTTGCATTTATCGAAAACGATTTAAATGGTTCGATTTCGTAATATATTTCTTTATATTTCCACCATACGGGAAATATTTCACCTAAAAAATCGGCATATTCATTGGGGGTTATGGCTATGTCTTTAATCTCACTGTCATAGATGAGCACTTGATTTAAATTAATCCCCCCATTAATGAATAAGTTAGTCAAATAGTAGAATATATCTAAAGGTCTTTCAAGTGATCTTTTTGTAACTACATAGATAATTCCTACGTTAAAAGCAGATTCACGTGATAACTTTAGCCCACTGAGAAACATCTTGTTATAAATCTCAGAATCGATATTTTTACCAGGCCCTCTTACGTTTTGAATAGGGTCGTAACTTGACCCTAAATGACCTATACCCATTTTCTTAAATATTTCCAAAAAATCCTTCGATAAAAGGGTGAGATTCGTTTGAATGTTGTGATTTATACGGGATAAAGTAGCAGTACAATGCTTTTCCTGTATATCTAAAGCCGTTTTAAAAAAATCCACACCCAAAAGCAGTGGTTCGCCTCCATGCCACAAAACCGTTATATTATCATCAGGATTCGACATTAAAAAGGTATTTATTCTCGAAAAACACACATCCAGGATTTCATAAGACATTATCGGGGTGGTTGAAGGCTTTCTACGGACTACGTCGCAGTATATACAATTAGAGTTACATTTTTCCGTTGCTTTTAGAATTATAGTTGCCATAGTTGGTTTGAATCACTTGTTCTTTTTTTATAGTAGTATTCTGCGGCTTCCAAAACATCCACAAATAACTTTTGACAACCGTATTTCTGGTTTGATGAGTCGGGAAATTTACCTAAACATATCCGCCAGCCTTGGCAATAAGCGCATCCCTCTGGCTTAAGAAAAAAATCTTCACGAGACAGTAGCCTTTCGTGAAACAGCGATAATATTCCGAAACTGCTTATATGAAAATATCTTTCGGGGTCGTTAAAATAAACCGCACCATAATCGATATATTTTCCTCGTTCATAATTTAACAATAAATAACCGAAAGGTTCGATTTGTCCACGTGAAACCATGCCGTAAACTGCGTAATGCATCAGATCGTTAACCGATTCCCAATCGGGATTTTTACGGTCGAAGACAATTCCACAAGCTATACCTAAAGATGATAATATCCTTAACCCTGAAAATGTTTCGCTATCGCTCTCAGGCAAAAAAACTCTAATATTTAGTTTTCTAAACATTTTTATTTTCTTAATAAAATCAGAAATCTCACCAATCCCCGGCGTATATAATGCTATCGGTATATCTGCATATTCTTCATAAATCGTCAATGAATCGAGTTTTTTCGGGTAATTAATCATTATACAATGTAATCTGTTATTTTCATTTACAGCATTGGCAACGGCTATTATTTCGGAAAAAGCATCATATCGTATTACCAGTGTTTCGTTTCTGAAGCGGTCTATCAGAGCCTTATCGAAGGGGCAGCATTTAATCATTTATATTTTCCCTGTCTCATCTGAAATTACGTACATTTCATCCAAACGTATAGGGGGCTCATCCCTAAATGACGATAAGATATGAGCTTTGCATCCTCCATGGCAAAGGCCGTTTTCACGATAAACACAATCGTCACAGCGCTCGAAAATGCCGCATGCTTCTGTCTGGATTTTTGAAAACAGATCGTTATAATATTCTATTACTTCACTAAAAGAATTAAATTCAAAGAGAGATTTCTTATGAAAAGACGACAAAGGAAAACACGGCCATACCTCCATGTCGGGTCCAATATCGATAGCCGGTACGCAGTAAAACCTGAAATCTCCCGTTGTTAACCTGTACATCTGGCCCAGTTGATTGTCGTTAAGTGCACACATTGGGAAACCACAATCGAAAGCTGGTTTTATCCTTAATTCCTTAAAAATATCAAAACAAGACGATAACCGCTTTATTATATTATCAAAGCTGCCAATATCAACGTAGATATTATCCTTTCCAACAATCCTGTGGGCTAACCCTAAACGAAGTACACGAATCATGCCATACATATTTATTGCCTGGAACAGGAAATTCATATCAAAATCATTTCTGTAGATATTAAATCCGGCAATCGTACGGTTTCCGAAATGTTCCAGGAATCGCTTTACACTGACTGTTTCGGCTACAGGAGATAGTGCTGGGTCGTTAAGATTGCAGACAAATGTCAATCTGCCCATTGGAACGTCTTCAAGTGTTTTTATCGATTTACTTAGCTTATCTTTAGTCATGATACCGCTTGTAAAAACGCTGACGTCAAACCCACGTTCTATGAGATAAACTACAAAATCGTTAAAGGAAGGGTGCAGTGTAGGCTCCCCCCCAAGCAAAGACAGATGGCGGTGCCCTGAACACTCAAGCAAATCGGCAATATAGATTAAGTTCTCCCACGACAGCATCTTGTCTGAGGTACTGTTTTCCATATGTTTTAAAGCAAAACAATACGGACACTTGCGAACGCATTGCTGCGTTAAAAGAACGTTTGCCATGGTTATCCGATCTCCTACCCTGCCGTTTCAAAAAATTTTGCATAGATAAACGAATGTTCATCTATTTACTATGAGCAGCTTCTGTACAAAAAGTAACGACCGCTGCTGCTGTAGCAGCTGCTGCTGTTGTAGGAACCGCTGCTGCTGTAGCCACTGCCGCTGTTGTAGGAACCGCTGTTGTAGGAACCGCTGCTGCTGTAGCGACTGCTGCTGTAGTGACTGCTGGAATATGCACTGTTATATGCTGTAAGATTACTATCCTCAAACTGGTGCGCCTCGCCATTCCTATCTGCAACCGAACCTTTCGCTAATTTGGGTAAGCACAGAACACTCGATGCTCCTAAAACTCCTAATGCTATACGCTTCAGAGCCTCACGCCTGATCATTTGCTGATCTTCTTTTTTCTTTTTATCGTCCATAGTCAAAAGCCTCCATTATTATATGATTATTTCTCCTTCCATTAAGGAGAATAAGCACTACAGATAAATGTCAATTCAACATGCAGCTTTTAAGGCGACATTCTGTGCCGTATTTATGCTACACAGTATGGTAGATTTTACATAAAAATGAAAAGAATGTCAAGCAAAAAATTGTCAATTATGGACAAAAATTTTTTTATTTTTGTTTTTTAATCCATTACACTAAATATGCAATCCTTGCATAGGTTTATCATAACAGATGACACGATGCAAGCCGTCCATTGTGAGTCAGTAGCTGTGGAATCTCCCTTTTACAGATGTCTGAACACTTAGGGCACCTCGGATGAAACGGACATCCTGATGGTATGTCTATCGGGCTTGGCACATCCAGTGAGGTGACATCAAAAGTCTTTCTTTGCGGTTTTGAGGTTTTTCGTATCTTTGGCGCTGATTCGATAAGCATCACCGTGTATGGATGCATGGGTGCGCTAAAGAGATCCTCTGATTTAGCCAGTTCCACAATTTTCCCCAGATACATCACACCGATTGTATCGCTAAAGTATCTGACCACGTTTAAGTCATGGCTGATAAATAAAAAAGAAAGTCCATAAGCAGCCTTTAAATCTTTCAGCAGGTTAAGCACCTGTGCCTGTATAGAGACATCAAGAGAGGACAGTGGTTCATCGGCAACAATCAGCTCAGGTGACAGCGCAAGCGCACGCGCTATACAAATCCGCTGACGCTGCCCTCCGCTAAACTCGTGCGGATAGCGATTCATAACGTCTGGCTCAAGACCGACATTATTCAGCAGCTTTCCCACTCGCTCACGAAACTCAGACCGCGGACAGAGTTTGTGAATCAGGAGCGGCTCGGATAGTGTCGTAAATATCTTCATCCTTGGATTTAACGATGCAAACGGATCCTGAAAAATTATTTGCACAGCCCGTCTGTATGCTTTAAGGTTGCCAACTTTGAGGCTAAACACACTTTTTCCTTTAAATAATACATCCCCTCCGTTAGCCTCAATCAACCTCAAGACCAACCGCGCCACAGTTGACTTACCACATCCGCTCTCTCCAACAAGGGCAAACACCGTGTTTTTCTCTATCGCAAAATCCACGCCGTCAACAGCTTTGACATATCCGGTTTTTTTCAAAAATCCAGATCCAACGGCATATTGTTTTTTAAGCTCCGTTACTTTTAGCAAAGTTTCTGTCATAAATTACCTATAAAGACAACCTTTCATTTCTTATACACCTAAGCAGCCGTCCATCCCCAACATCCCTAAGCTCCGGCTCCTCTGCTCTGCACTTTGGCAGCACAAAGCGGCACCTGTCGGAAAACTTACAGCCGGCAGGCAGTCTGTCGGCTCGCGGCACTGTGCCCGGTATTGACTCAAGTGCATCGCCTTTCCCACCGGGGATTGAATTAAGCAGGCCTATCGTGTATGGATGCAACGGTTTTGCAAATAATTCATCCGTCTTTGCCAACTCCACTATCCTGCCAGCGTACATGATTGCCACACGGTCGGTGTGCTCTGAGACAATTGCCAGGTCGTGGGTTATAAACATGACCGACATGTTTTTTTCCTCTTTGATTGAATGGATGAGGTTAAGTATCTGAGCGGCAATTGTTACATCAAGCGCTGTTGTGGGCTCATCTGCAATCAGAAGTTCCGGTTTGCAAGCTATCGCCATGGCTATCATAACCCGTTGCCTCATGCCGCCTGACATCTGATGCGGGTAGTCTTTTGCCCTTTGCTCTGCAGAAGGTATTTTTACTTCTTTCAGCAGCTCAACTGCCCGCTTGTTTGCCTCACGGACAGACATCCCCTTGTGTGTGGTCAGCACCTCAGCAATTTGGTAGCCAATGGTAAGAACAGGATTTAAGGAGGTCATGGGTTCCTGAAAAACCATTGAAATTGCGTTTCCTCTCAGTGCTCTGCGTCTTTCTGCGCTAAGGGAGCCCAGTGCCTCATCTTTAAAGATTATTTTCCCGTCACTTTTTGCACTGTCAGGCAGAATTCCCATTATTGAAAGCGCTGTCATACTTTTTCCCGAGCCGCTTTCTCCAACTACTCCAAAAATCTCACTTTCGTTTATATCAAAACTCAGACTATCCACGACCCGTACATTTTTCCCAGCCATCTGAAAACTCACACTGAGTTGCTTTACACTAAGCAGTGACATAAATCCTTTCAGGATTACCCCTCATTGATGGCATCCTTTATGTGTTGTATTTGATTGTTCTGACCGTCTATCATAACACTTATAACATCAAAGCGTACCATAGGCTCGGTTTTAAACGTTTTCATATACATAAGAGCTGTGCCCTTAATTTTCCGCCTCTTTGCTGCGTTCACCGCTTCAAACGGCATTCCAAAAGAGTCGCTCTGTCTTGTTTTTACCTCTACAAAGACAATGCAATCTCCCTCCCTGGCTATTATATCAATTTCCCCGACTTTATTCCTGTAGTTTCTCTCTAAAATCTTATAACCCGATTTTTTTAGAAACTTTTCGGCCAGCACTTCACCCAACTTACCAGTTTCTACATTAGTCACCGCGCAACTGCCCCCTCTTATGCCCGATAATATACGAATTATAAAGATTTACAAAAAATACTGCAACAAGTTTTTTAAATACTGTACAATAATGCTAATGGATACGTATTAACTAAAGCGGCAGGTATAAACAATGGACGATCAAAGACCATCACCAGAGGCGCTTTTAGCTCAGGTTAAAATGGAGGAGGCACGCAAGACTCAGGGAAGTCTGAAGGTTTTCTTTGGAGCGGCTCCGGGTGTTGGGAAAACTTATGCCATGCTTGAAGCAGCCCGTCAGAAGCAATCTGAGGGGGTTGAGGTTGTTGTGGCTGTGGTGGAAACCCATAAGCGTAAGGAAACCGAAAAGCTGCTTGAAGGCCTTGAGGTATTACAGAAAACGAGGATAGAGTACCGCGGCGCTGTTTTGTATGAATTAGATATTGATGAGGCCCTAAGACGTAAACCCTCGCTTATTTTGGTTGACGAGCTCGCACACACAAATGCACCAGAAAGCCGCCACAAAAAGCGGTGGCAGGATGTGTTTGAGCTGCTTGAGGCCGGTATTGATGTTTACACAACACTTAACGTTCAGCACCTTGAAAGCCTCGGTGACGTAGTTGCACAAATTACAGGAATAACAATAAGAGAAACCGTACCCGATTTTGTAATAGAACGAGCTGATGAGGTTGCTCTTGTTGACCTTCCTCCGGATGAGCTTTTGCAAAGGCTTAAGGAGGGTAAGGTTTATATGTCTGAGCTTGCAGATCAGGCAAGAGGGAATTTTTTCAGAAAAGGTAATCTGCTTGCCTTAAGAGAATTAGCCCTGCGCAGAACAGCCGAGCGCGTGGATGAACAGATACAGGATTACAGAGTGGTCAAAGGTGTAAAGGAAGTGTGGCCTGTATCGGAGCGGATTTTAGTAAGCATCAGCTCTAATCCCCGCTCGATACGTCTGATACGGGCTGCAAAGCGAATGGCGGCAGGCCTTAGAGCCGAGTGGATGGCAGTTAATGTGGAGGCACCGTCAAAAGTAAAGCCGACAAAGGCGGATCTTGCTAAACTTTCCACTCATATACGGTTGGCCGAAGAGCTTGGCGCTGAAACTATAACTCTGACAGGCCAGAGGGCAAGCGATGAAATCCTCCGCTATGCCGCAAGTAGAAACGTTACTAAAATCATAATCGGAAAGCCTGCACACCCGCGATGGAAAGACGTCCTGTTTGGCTCTATGCTGGATGAAATTGTGCGCGGAAGCGGCAATATTGATATATATGTTATTAGCGGTGACAGAGGGCAACCAATCCCTGAGCCTGTTACAAAAATAAAAAAACAGAACACGATGATAACAAAAGATATTCCTATGACTGTTGCCACAGTTGCGGTGTGCACTGTTGTTGCCCACTTTATGGATCCTTATGTTGCCCGTGCAGACCTTGCCATGGTGTATTTAATTGGCGTGGTGTTTATGGCTACGCGTTCAGAAAAGCTGTCTTCATTTCTTACTGCCCTTTTGGGAGTATTAGCGTTTGATTTTTTCTTTGTGCCGCCGCGCTACACGTTTGAAGTTAGTTCTACCAGTTATTTAATCACGTTTTTCGTAATGCTTGTCTTAGCGTTTGTTATAAGCAAGCTCACATTAAGGGTAAAGGATCAGGTTGACTCAGCACGTGAGCGTCAGCAAACAACGGCATCGCTTTATAATCTGAGCCGTAAGCTTGTTAACAAACAGAGCATGGAACAAGTCTGTGCACTTGTCATTAGTCATATAGCCGAGATTTTATCTTGTCGGGCAGTTGTGCTTTTGCCGGATGAGCACGGAGTTTTAGAGTCTAAGATAACCACACAGGATACCTTTGAACTTGATCAAAAAGAATACAGCGTGGCAAAGTGGTGTTATGACCACAAGCAACGGGCTGGTTTTGCTACTGATACTCTCTCCGGAGCCAAAGCCATGTACCTTCCGCTTGTTGCCTCAGCTAAAACCATAGGTGTTATCGGAGTGATAATGTCTCCAACACAAGAGTTTTTGGAGCAGAGGCAAATGCACATACTTGAGAGTTTTGCAAACCAGAGTGCTATGGCAATTGAACGTGTGTTACTTGCTGATGAAGCTCAACAGGCGCTCTTAAAAGCCGAAACTGAAACTCTGCGCAATACCCTTCTTAGCTCAATTTCCCATGACCTGCGCACACCGCTTGCGGCCATTACCGGTGCGGCATCCACCATTTTGCAAAAAGATATAACTCTCGATTACAATGAAAATCAGGAGCTGCTCCTAACCATATACGAGGAGGCTGAACATCTCAACCAAATCATCAGAAACGTTCTTAATATGACACGCATAGAGGCTGGGGCCATAACAGTGAAAAAACAATGGCAGCCAATTGAGGAAATCATAGGGGCTGCACTTAACCGTATGGCAGAAAAACTTGGCAACAGACCCGTGGAAATAACTCTGCCGGAGGATTTACCTATGGTTTTTTTCGATCCCCTTTTGATTGAACAGGTGCTTATGAATCTGTTAGATAATGCCATTAAATATACTCCATCGGAGACGCCGATAGAGCTCTCTGCAATGATAAAAGACGATAGCGTTGTTGTACAAGTTAGGGACAGGGGGCCTGGATTAATTGCCGGTGAAGAGCAACGGATATTCGATAAGTTTGTGCGGAGCACCTCCAAAGGCGGTGGTATTGGGCTTGGGTTAACGATTTGCCGTGCCATAATAAATGCACATGGAGGTAAAATCAGCGCACAAAACAGGCCAGGCGGAGGCGCTGAGTTTAGCTTTACACTGCCTGTTATAAACCAACCCGATATGACGCAAGCACCTGAGTAAGCTGATATGGAAAACGCTCTGATACTTTTGATAGAAGATGAAACTCAAATGCTTCGATTTTTGAGAATTACGCTTAAAGGACATGGTTACAAGCTTGTTGAGGCTGTTACCGGCAAAGAGGGATTAATGCAGGCGGCAATGCGCAATCCTGACGTCATACTGCTTGACCTTGGACTTCCCGATATGGACGGCCTTGGGGTAATACAGCAGCTTCGCGGCTGGAGTGACGTTTCTATCATAGTCATTTCGGCAAGAGAACAAGAGGAGGATAAAATCAGGGCTTTAGATACAGGAGCAGACGATTATCTCACAAAACCATTTAGTGCCGGTGAACTGCTTGCCCGCATACGAGTGGCTCTTCGGCACAAGCTGTTTGTTTCACAGGGACAGAAAGAGCACACATTTACCGTTTATGACCTTAAGGTTGATCTTTCTACCAGACAAGTCTTTATAAATGATGTCGAAATTCATCTAACCCCCATTGAGTACAGCCTTTTAGCGGTTTTAATTAAAAACGCTGGTAAGGTGGTAACTCATTCCCAACTTCTCAAAGAGGTTTGGGGGATAAATTACGCAAACCAAACGCAATACCTGAGAGTTTACATGGCTCAACTTCGCAGAAAACTCGAATCTGACCCCGCCCGTCCAAAGTTTTTAATTAATGAACCTGCTATCGGCTACAGACTCAAGTTAAATGACTAATTATCTGAAATTGTCTCTCCTTAAGTTTTTATAAAATCTTTATACCTCCGCCATGTTTATTAACATCTATTTTACGTAACAAACTGTTACGCTAAAAATAGATAGCGGATCGGTTCATATACTATAAATGGTTGATATAAAATATTCACAAAGGAGGATTTAAGTGGGTTTAAAAAAAATTTTACCAATAGTTTTTTTGACTCTTTTAGGTACTATACTGGTGTTAACGGCTACTACTGCCTTGCCGGTATCTTATTATCCTCCTGCTTTAAACAATATTAATAACCCTCCTGCTTTAGGTAGTATAAGAATAGATATACCGGTCAAACCGACAGAGGCTAAGGTAGTTGTTAATATTGGCAATGACGTTATGTCCGGGGATTTACCGCTTGGTATCAAATATATGACAAGAATGGTAAAAAGGTTTAAAGAGAAAAATATTAACTGGAAACTCTCCGGAGTGTTTCACAACACAGCCGGCTATATGCTTCTTAAAGATGGCATTTATAATGCTAAACGGCAGGTACTCACAGGAAACCCATATAAGACTCTCATTGAAAGTTTAATCAGGGATGGGGTTTCTATCGAGATATGTGCTCTAACAATGGAGGCAAACAGTTATAAAAACGAAGACCTGATTCCGGGCGTTAAAGTAGTTGAAGCTGCCGAGCTTCGGATTATTCAACTTGTGGATGAGCATTATGTTCAGATTATTCCATAAAAATTATCATCAAAAATTTGGTTCGCAGCAACATTTATACCAAGTTGCGCTCAAAAGAGGAGATTGCCACACCCCCTACGGGGGTTCGCAATGACGGCGTGGGGCTCTGTACATGAGCATCCCTATCTGTCATTACGAGGAGCGTAGCGACCAGGGGAATCCCCTTGAGGGGAGAATCTCCTCTTTAAATTATAGTTTAGATTGCAACTCGGTATTAGGCGATAGAATGCGACTTGGTGTTAATCACTTAAATGCAGGGGTACACTAGTTGAGACTACCCCCTCTTTAAATAGTATTATGCCCTTTATGAATATCGCCGTCTGGTTATGAAGAAGATGATGCCACCATTTCTGTGGAACGAACTCTGGAAGGACTATGGTTATGATGCCTTTTTTGTAACTGTCTTTTACATCGTCTATATAGGACATCAAAGGTTCAATTATTGAACGGTAAGGAGAATCCAGTATAACAAGCTGAATACCCAAACCATATGTTTCCCATAAGATCTTCAGCTTCTCTGTAGCAACCGGATCGAGGCACACATACACTGCCGTTACATCCCCTGAAATTGCCTTTGCATACTTAACTGCGTTTAATACCGCACTCTGGATGCCCGAGATGGGGACAATCACTGAGTGATGAATATATTCCTCACCGGGGACTGCGTTTTTGACTGACAGTTGTTTAGAAACCGACTGGTAATGCAGATTGATTTTCTTTGTGGCATACATGATGATTGGTATAGCAACGATGACCATCCATGCCCCGTGAATAAACTTTGTTGTGGAAATTACCAGCGATACAATTGCGGTTGTTATCGCTCCGGAGGCATTTATGATCATGTGTTTGACCCATCCCTTGCCTTTGTATTTAAACCAGTGCACAACCATTCCAGACTGTGACAACGTAAAAGACAGGAATACTCCTACTGCGTACAGAGGTATAAGAGAATGAGTATCGCCTTCAAAGGCGGCCATAAGTATAGCAGAAAATATACTCAATATGATTACACCGTTAGAAAATACAAGCTTATCACCACGGTTTGCCAATTGTCGTGGCAGATAGCCATCCTGAGCCATTATTGAAGAGAGTCTGGGGAAATCAGCAAACGATGTATTTGCCGCAAGTATCAGTATCAGAAAGGTGGTGCTCTGAATAAAGTAGTAAAAAAATCCCTGAGAGAATATGGTTTTTGCCAGTTGTGACAGTATGGTTTCGTTTTCAGCGGGTAATATGCCGAAACGGTTTGTCAAAAAGGTAATGCCAGTAAATGAAAACCCAAGAATGATGGCCATCCATATTAATGTTATCCCTGCATTTCTGGACTCTGGAGCTTTAAAAGCCTTGACACCGTTAGAGATAGCCTCAATACCTGTAAGGGCTGTACAACCTGAGGAGAAGGCCTTCATTATAAGAAATAACATCATAATATCCGAATATGCATGAGCCTGCACAGGATGGGTGGCATGTTGCAAAGATGTGATACGTATTAAACCAACGCAGATAAGTATTACTATTCCTGCAATAAAAAAATATGTTGGCAGAGAGAATATCTTACCCGATTCCTTAACACCGCGAAGATTAACCACTGTGATAATTAACAGTGAGGTGATGCACAACAAAACCCTGTATTTATACAAAAATGGTACCGCAGATGTTATAGCGGCAACCCCTGAACTGATACTTACGGACACCGTAAGAACGTAATCTATAAGCAGGGCAGATCCAGCTGCAAGTCCGGCATTTATGCCAAGATTATCCTTTGCAACAATATAGGCACCCCCACCTGAAGGATATTCGTGAATGGTCTGAAAATAAGAGGTGGCAACTATTGCTATCAAGGTTGTTATGCCAATGGCTATTGGCATAGAATAGTGGAGCAGCCCCGCGCCACCTAGTACCAAAACGATAAGTATTTCCTCAGTTGCATATGCCACTGAGGACATTGCGTCCGATGAGAACACTGCCAGACCTGTGAACTTTGATACACGCTCGTGCTTTTCTTTTACAGACTCTATAGGTCTGCCAATTAGAAAAGTTTTAATAGACATACATCCTCCTGAAACGCTCAGTGTGGTACATTAGCAGCTAACTAATCTTTACACCACGGTCAACATTGTAAATCTACATACAGTGGATTGTCAATTATACAAATTGCCCCCGAATCCACCATCAAAATAAATCGTAATGTCAATTTTAGGAATTTTAAGAATTTTAGAGATCAGTTGTGAGTATAAGGGCTTCTCTCGTGGCTGTCTCTTCACATGGTTTCAATGCGTCAAATTTGATCAAGCCCGCATTTATTCGCATCAGTGCCTTCAGATTTTCTGTGGCCTCCGGTATAAAGGCTTGCTTTGCCTCTCTCACTTTCTCCTGTCCCTTATCATGAAATTTCGATAAATAGCGAAATATCACTGATTCCGACGGTGTCGTCCTTTTGCGTTCTTTACGAAATCTCTTATCTATTTCTCTTCTCTCCTTTCGACTTAAGTCTTGTTTCAAGGCTTTTCTCATTATCCGGCAAAGACCCTCGTCTCCCTCTAATTTCTCTATATCACTTACGCAATCTCCTCCCATATACAACGGTAACCCTCCTAATGATGTCATCCCTGATTTACTTGCCTCTCTCTCATATTCATATTTCAGTGTCCCTTGTGCCATAATACGTTCACCTCGTTGGTGTTAGTTTTTTGTCTGGTAACTTATTCTAACATCCCGTATCCACGGGTGCCAACGAGGTCTTTTACTTTTTTTGTCGGTGATTCAGGGGATTAGGGCTGTAATTGACAAAACCGTTGGGTTTATGCAATATTCAACTATGATTACAGGGACTATGGAAAGAAATTTAGATTTAACTGAAATCATCAACGGAGAGGAAATCATGGGGCCTAGTCCATTTTTTAAACACCAACGAATTGTCAGTAAATTACATCTTACTATAGGTCAATACGTTAAAAAGAATATGTTAGGAGAGGTACATATATATCCGCTTGATGTAATCTTTGATGAGGGTGTAAACAGGCTACAGCCCGACATTCTTTTTATCAGAAAAGAAAACCTGAGTATTGCCAAGGATTGGATAAGAGGCGTACCGGATATGGTTTGTGAGATAATATCTCCAGGCAGTTATGAAATGGATACTGCGGTAAAGAAGGCTATCTATGAGAAATACAGAGTACCGGAGTACTGGATTGTTATGCCGGAACCTCAAACGATTGAGATATTAACCATTGAAAGCGATAAGTATAAGTTACATTCCGTGGCCGCATTTGAGGGTGTTGTTACATCTAAAGTCATAGAAGGACTTCAAGTTAACGTTAACGATATATTTGAGTAACCTGCATTAGTTTGTTACTTCTGTCCTTTACCTATATGTGGACAATAATCCTTTTCAAATTCGGTATATATAAGAATATGCTATATAGATAAGCTGTCCTGGTTCAGACTGAATTGGACAAATCCCTGAAAGAGTTAGTATATTAAGAAAAAGACATGGGAGCTGGTTATGAAAAGAAGCATCTATATTGACAGTATTGCGCTTGATGAGGCTCAAAATAAATGGTCAAAAGCTATTAAAGAAAAAGGGCTTGACCACCCTCTGGGTTCAGAACTCATAAGTACAACTATTGCCTGTGGTGCTATTACTGCGGAGGCGCTTCCAGCTAAATGTTCGTCCCCCTCTTTTCACTCCTCAGCAATGGATGGCTATGCGGTAAGATTTGAGGAAACATTTGGCGCCAAAGAAACTAATCCCTTACTATTAAAAGTACCCGATGCGGCAGTCTATATAAACACCGGAGAGCCGATTCCAGAGACATTTAACGCTGTTATCATGATTGAGGACATAAACATGGTAACTAATGACAATGAGGACTTTATCGAGATAATCGCTCCTGTAACGCCTTATAAAAATGTAAGAGTGACAGGTGAGGACATTGTGGCAACGGAGCTAATACTGCCTGAAAACCACCGGATACGGCCAATGGATGTTGGAGCGCTGCTTGCGGGGGGTTACACAGAGGTTCCTGTGCGAAAGAAACCAGTCGTAGCCATAATCCCTACCGGTAACGAACTTGTGCCCCCGGATGTTATCCCTGCGCATGGACAGGTGGTGGATTCCAATTCGGTTATGATAAAGGCGATGACAGAGGAGCTTGGCGCTCTCGGTGTGCGATATGACATAGTGCGGGATAACCTATCAGAGCTTAAAGCCGCAATTCTGAAAGGAGTTGAGGAGACCGACATTGTGCTTGTCATAGCAGGCTCATCTGCCGGTAAACGGGATTTCACGAAATTAGCATTAGCCGAACTAGGTGAGGTCATAGTGCATGGGGTTAATATAAAGCCCGGCAGACCACTTCTATTAGGTTTTGCCAATGGCAAACCGGTCATAGGGATTCCCGGCTTTCCGGTCAGCACTTATATAACGTTTAATCTGTTCGTAAAACCGATGATTCTTACGTGGCTTGGAGCTTCAGAAAATGCGGTTGACTCTATAACGGCTGTTAACTCACGTAACATCAGCTCCACCATTGGGCAGGAGGAATTTGTCCGTGTAAAGGTCGGTATGGTGTCGGAGGAGTTTATAGCGACCCCGCTAAGCCGTGGAGCCGGGTCGTTGATGTCTTTAGTTCGGGCGGATGGCATTCTAAGAATACCGGCAATGAGTGAGGGAGTTGGGGCAGGCACAAAGGTTGATATCGAGTTGATTACAACAGTCTCTGAGATAATGGACACGATAGTTTGTATCGGCTCTCATGACAACACACTGGATGTTTTGTTTAATCTGCTAAGGAAACGCAGCACGGGCTATTCGTTATCATCGGCACATGTTGGCTCAATGGGTGGCATAATGGCGATAAAGCGAGGTGAGGCTCACATTGCGGGGACTCATCTTCTGGATGAAGCATCGGCAACCTACAATGTGCCGTTTATAGAGAGATTTCTTGCCGGAGAGGATGTGATTTTAATTAACCTTGTTCACAGAGAACAGGGGCTTATAGTAAAGCGGGGCAATCCAAAGGGGATAACAGCAATCAGCGACCTTAAGCGCCCTGACATTACATTTATAAACCGGCAGGCAGGCACAGGCACACGGCTCTTAACCGATAAGTGTCTCATAGAGGCTGGAATTTCAGCAGATATGTTAAAAGGCTATGACCGCATTGAATATACTCACATGGCAGTAGCATCGGCAGTAGCCTCAGGGGTAGCCGATACCGGAATGGGGATATTGTCGGCAGCTGTTGCGCTTAATCTTGATTTTATACCAGTTACGCAGGAAAGGTACGATTTTCTGATGAAAAAAGAGTCATATAAACTACCCATGGTTGAAGAGTTGCTTGATATAATCAGAAATGATGCGCAATTCAGAGAAATCACCACAAAAATGGGCGGCTACGACATGTCACAAACCGGCAAGGTTATGTACTGTAATTTTTAGCGCAATGGGGTGACACTCCTGTCAAAATTAACTTTTCCAGATAGAGTATATAGCCGGATAAATTATTAATTCAAGAATAGTTGAAGTGACGACTCCTCCGACCATAGGGGCAGCGATTGTTTTCATTACATCAGAGCCAGCACCTGTGCTAAATAGTACAGGTATAAGCCCGGCAAGAATAACACTTACTGTCATAATTTTTGGGCGGATGCGTTTAACCGCTCCGTACATTATACACTCTCTCAGGTCTTCAGCCGTATTAAGCCTGCCCTCTTTTTCCCACTTATCGTGGGCAAGGTCAAGGTACAGAAGCATTACAACTCCGGTTTCGGCGTCAAGCCCGGCAAGGGCTATCATCCCAACCCACACTGCTATGCTCATGTTGATATTCAAAAGATACAGCAGCCAAAACGAGCCAACAAGAGAAAACGGCACCGCTAAGAGCACTATAAATGTTTTTACCACTGATTGTGTATTAAAGTAAATCAAAACAAATATGATAAACACAGTTAGTGGAATCACTGTCTTCAGCCGTTCGAAAGTTTTTACAAGATATTCATACTCGCCACTCCACTTCAGACGATATCCGGACGGTATCTTCACAGCTTTTGCTTTTTCTTTGGCCTTTTCCACGTATCCGCCAACGTCAGAACCTGAGTAATCTATATAGACGTAGGAAACAAGAAGTCCCTCCTCACTTTTAATATTGGTTGGCCCTTTAACGATTTCAATATCAGCAAGCTCACTCATAGGAACCCTTAAGAGTCCGGCAGATTCTGTAACGGTAGTGCCTCCCATTCCTTGCGATGAGAGATTTCTTTTTTGCGGCATCATGACGGGAACAAACACCCGCCCAAGGTCATCAATGCTCTGGCGAAGGTCTCTAAAATACCGCACATTGACCGGATACCGCTCCCTTCCCTCAACCGTGGTTGTTACATTCATGCCGCCTATGGCAGTTTGAATTACCTCCTCCACGTCCTCTACCGTTAAGCCGTATCTGGCGGCAGCCTCTCGTTTAACTTTAAAGTCCAGAAAATAACCAGTCATTACCCTCTCGGCGTACACGCTCCGTGTGCCTGGGAGATCCTTTATTGCCTTTTCGAGGTCGAGTCCGATTTGTTCAATTTGCTCAAGCTTTGGCCCCAGCACTTTAATTCCCACTGTCGTTCGAATCCCCGTGGCCAGCATATCAATCCGCGCCTTAATTGGCATCGTAAAGGAGTTTGACACGCCGGGAATTGAAAGCGCCGAATTCATTTCGTTTTTTATCCCCTCTACTGTCATTCCTTTTCGCCACTGTGATTCCGGTTTAAGGTTAACCACTGTTTCAAACATCTCAACCGGCGCAGGATCGGTTGCGGTCTCAGCTCGCCCGGCCTTGCCAAACACCTGCGCCACCTCTGGGATTGACTTTATTATCCTGTCCTGAAGTTTAATGAGTTTGGCTGATTCTGAAATTGACAACCCCGGCACTGTTACCGGCATGTAAAACAATGTCCCTTCATACAGTGGCGGCATAAACTGAGTTCCCAGTTTTTTATATGGATAGATGGTTAGTACCATTAAAATAACTGCCGCTACGATGACTGATTTTCTGTGTTTTAGTGAAAACCCTGCTACCGGCTCATATATCTTATGAAGCAGCGAGTTAAGTGGATTTTTCTCCTCAGGGCGAATCTTACCTCTGATGAGTAATGTCATAAGAACAGGAGTAAGCGTTACCGCTAAAAACGAGGAAAACAGCATCGCAAACGTTTTAGTGTATGCAAGGGGTTTAAATAATCTGCCAGCTTGATCTTGTAAAGTAAAGACCGGTAAGAATCCCACAGTTATTACAAGTAAAGAGAAAAAAAGCGACGGGCCTACCTCTTTGGCTGCTTCTAATACGACTTCAAATCTGCTTCCCTCTGAGCCATGCGATTCCCACTCATCAAGCTTTTTGTGGGCGTTTTCCACCATTATAATGGAGGCATCCACCATTGCACCTATGGCTATAGCTATTCCGCTTAGACTCATTATGTTTGACGTAACACCAATATAATACATAGCAATGAAAGACATTATTATGGCTACAGGCAGTGTTAGAATCACAACAAGTGCGCTTGGCAAATGAAACAGAAACACTATGCAGACAACGCTCACAGCTATGGATAGCTTTATGATTTCATCCTTAAGCGTATCAATAGCCCTGTTAATGAGCTCAGAGCGGTCATAGGTGACAACAAGTTTAACCCCTTCAGGCAAACTTGGTGCAATATCATTTTTGATTTTTTCTTTAACCCGCTCTATAACGTTTAAGACGTTTTCACCAAAACGCACCACTACGATGCCTGCGGCAGTTTCCCCTTTACCGTCTAGTTCTGCCAAACCGCGGCGAATCTCCGGGCCCAGCCTCACCGACCCTATATCTCTGACATAAACCGGAGTGCCGTTTCCATTTGTACCTACCGGAATGTCTTCAATATCTTTTACGTTTTTAATATAACCGCGTCCTCTTACCATGTACTCAGCCCCGGAGTACTCCACTACACGTCCCTCAACGTCCCTGTTACTTTTCCTTATTGCCTCCATAACTTTATTTAGCGGAAGGTTATAGGCCAATAGCCGGTTAGGGTCAATGCTTACCTGATACTGCTTAACAAAACCACCAACACTTGCCACCTGAGACACTCCGGGCACACTTTCTATGGCAAGTTTAATGTTATAGTCTTGCATGGAGCGAAGTTCGGCAAGATTGTGTTTACCTGAGCCATCAACTAAAGCGTAAGAAAATCCCCAGCCAAGACTTGTAGCGTCAGGGCCTAAAATTGGATTAACATCCTGCGGCAGCTTGCTCCTTACAGTTTGCAGGTACTCAAGTACGCGGCTCCGTGCCCAGTAAATATCCGTACCCTCTTCAAATATCACATATATAAAGGAGCTTCCCAAAAAAGAGTATCCGCGCACGGCTGTAACCTTTGGGGCGGCAAGCAGAGTGGATGTTATCGGGTATGTGACCTGATCCTCTACAAGGTCTGGGCTTCTGCCGCTCCAGTCTGTGTAAATGATCACCTGTGTGTCGCTTAAGTCGGGGATTGCATCCAAAGGAGTACGCTCAAGCGCCCACACGCCCCATATAATCAAAAATGTTACGAGCAGGAAGATGACAAACTTGTTGCGTCCGCTGAAATCAATTATCTTTGCAATCATTTCATTCCGAAGCGGGTTTGGGTCACTTCCCAACACCTTTCAGTTGAGCCTCAGAGTCAATAAGGAATGCGGCCCCGGAGGCAACACGGTCACCGAGCTTCAGTCCCGCAGTGATTTCCACCATTGCATCAGCCTTGATTCCAACTTTAACAATGCGGGGGGCGTAGTTACCCTCTCCCTTATCCACAAATACCACCTGCCGCTTACCGGTATCAAGGACGGCATCCTCCGGCACCGACAAACGCTCTCCCAGATTTATCGCAAGCTCAACACCAGCGTACATTTGAGGCTTAAGAAGCCCATCCGGATTTTTTATAACAAACCGCACCTTAGCCGTCCGCGTATCTGCCGATATGCCAGGGTAAATGTAGTCAAGTTTAGACTTTATCACCTTGCCGGGAAATGAACTCATCGTTATATCAGCAGTTTGACCGGCTTTAATGAACGGGAGTTCATTTTCGTAAATATCCGCAATAAGCCACAGGGTGGAAAGGTCTGCAACATCAAAGAATTTCTCACCGGGCATCACCTTCATTCCCTGCACAACCCGCTTCTCTGTAACAAAGCCGCTAACCGGACTAAAGATTGTTACTGTTTTAGTGACCTGTCCCTTTTCCTGAAGTTTTTTAATCTGGGCATCTGTTATATCCCAAAACTTAAGCCTCATTTTGGCAGCCGCCACTATTGAGTCAGTGTCTTTGGCAAGCATATCTGAGTATGAAGATTGTGTGGAATTAGTGGTGTTATTTGAGCCATGTGTGTTTTTGGCCCATCTCAAAAGGTTTAAAAACTCTTGTTGAGTGGCTACAAGTTCGGGGCTGTAGATTTCCGCCATTGGCTCACCTTTTTTGACATACCGTCCGGTGTAATCCACGTAGAGCTTCTCTATCCAGCCCTCGGTTTTGGTATTAACCGTGGCAAGCCTCTGTTGGTCATACTCCATCGTGCCGACGGTTCTTATGGTTTTTGTAAATTGTTTCTTTTTGGCCTCCACCACTTTTACGCCTATAAGCTGCCGCTGAGAGTCAGTAATCTCTATTGTTGACTCATCGGTATCTGCCGCTGTTTGGTTGTCTGCCGCACTAAGGGTTATAGGCAGAAATAACTCAAGAATAAGAAAAATTGAAAGAATAAGATTTTTTTTCATTTTATTTGCTCCACTTTTGCCGCATCAGAGGGAAGACTATTAGCCGCCACAAGGGACTCTATTTGAGCAATGGCTTTTTCTCTGTCTGTATATTGTTTGTCACAGAGGATTTCGTAGTCAAGAAGTGACTTTAACCTTGTTATGACAGAAAGAGCATCGCTTTTACCCGAAATGTAGCTGCTTAAAAAAAGTTCAAACTCCTGGTATGTCTTAGGTATAAGCACGTTTTGGTACAGGTCAATGAGGGACTCGGAGGATTTAACCATTGAAAGAAACTCTCTAAGCCCGGATGCAACCATGTACTTATATGCGTCAACCTCATGCGATGTGTTTTCTGCCTCGGAGCGTGCCTGCATAACGGCCATATCCTGTTTTTTCTTGTAGAAAATCGGCAGGTTGACAGTTGCCGTAAGAGACCACATATCCTCAAACGGCGGGGTTCTCTTAGCAACCGCTGCATTAACGGTCACATCGGGGTAGTAGTCCTTTTTAGCCAGAGCTATTTTAGTTTTAGCGGCATCCAGCATAATTTGTCTTGCCTTAATTTCCGGGGAGTTATCGTACGCAATCTTTATCAGCTCCTCAAGGGTGTAATTATAGGACGACACGGGTTTTCTGACAGGTTTTCCCAGTGGTGAATTAACCTCCCTGCCCAAAGTCACGTTAAGCATTCCCTCAAGCGACTGGATACGCTGCTTTTCCATTATCTCTTTTTCAAGACTCATGTACTTTTCAGTCTGAGCCATGAGAACATCCTGTTGAGAGCCTACCCCTGAGGAATATCGGGCAAGGGCGGCATCCTCAACCCTTGAAAAAAGAGCCATACGCTTTTCAATTGTTTCAACAAACAGGGTTGAATACAGGAGACTGTAGTAGAGCTCCTTTATTCGGGCAACAGTTCGGAATTTAACGCCGTTAGCAGATTCTTTAACAGATTGGCTTTCCTTTGTCTGCACTTCCTCTTTGAGAGCAAGTTTGCCAGGAAAAGGAAAAGTCTGAGACAGAGAAAACATCCACTGAGAGCCCTGCATCTCCCCAAGCGTGTATCTGTTCCATGATTCGTTTTGATAACCAAACGTGAACATGGGGTCAGGGAGAGCCCCAGACTGCGGGATTTTGAACTCCGCAGTGAAGACCTTTTCATTAGCCATAAGCACTTCGTGGTTTTCAGAGAGCGCCTCTGAGACAAGAGCATTGAGGTCAAGCTCTGCTGAAAACGAAGGGGTAGCTAAAAAAAACAGTATAATCCCTGCAATTGCTGTTTTATTTAGCATCCACATTGTACTTTGCCGACTCTGTTTTGTTGTTTCTGGTTACTTTTACCGCTACGTTCCAGGCCCCTGCCATAGGTAAATTCATTGTTGCAATGAACTCCTCGGCGTTTTGTTTAGCATTAGCTTTGTAGTTCATCGCTGGCATTCCAGGCATAGCTGGCATTGAGTATTCCAATACAACCTTGGCATCTAAAACGTATTTTCCATCGGCATCCTTAATCTCTATGGTGGCTATATTGTCGCCAACCACAGGGTTCTTCTTGTCAAGCTTTAAAGTGACAGCATACGGTCCGGCGTTTGACGTCTGTTTGTAAGTTCTTAAATCTGCCATAGCACCTGTTGATAAAAAAACAAGTGTGACAACAATTGCCAAAACCGTTGTAGTTGCTTTTTTTACTCTGTTCATAATGTGTGTAACCTCCCTTTTTTTAATTTCACTCAATTAGTGAATGTCTATTTTATCACAGACTATGGTGTTTATTATAAAGGTAGATTGTGAATAAATTATGAATTTCTAATTTGTAGTTAACTGCAGCCGTAGGATGAGCACTTGCAAACTCCCTTGTTTTTAGCCTTTTCAAACGCCTCCTTACCCTCTCTAACTGAAAAAACGGCTATGGCTATGGCTCCGATACTATCCAGTCCGGCTATTTTAGTAATCTCATAGCCCACACTTGCCAAAAGGAGCACTATTGAAAGATATATGCACACGCGTGAGCAGGCGGCATCTGATAGTATTGCCTCAGAACCAAGGGCATTGCCAGCTTTAGTCTTGTAACGAATAAGCAAGAGCATTGCAACAATTGAAACAACTGCAACGACTATTCCAACTATTGTGGTCACAGGTTTCTTACCGGTTATAAAGTTATAAACAGAGGTAACGGCAAGTCCGGCTGCTAAAACGTAAAAAGCCCAGCCTGTGATCTTTAAGGCCGTCTTTTCAAAGGCATCCTGTGCTATTTTATTTGTGCTGTTATCGCCTTTCATCCGTATTACCATGTGCCAGATACCTATGCCTGATACTACCTCGGCAAAGGAATCCAGCCCAAAACCAAAAAGTGACATTGTGTCATCATCTAACCCAAAATAAACAGAGACCAGCCCCTCTGCCAAGTTATAAAACACTGTTATCGCAGCAAGCAGATATGCAAGATCCAGCAGCCCCTCTCTGTCTTTTAAAGAAACTTTCACTAAGTTTTATCCCCCTTTATTCTAATTAAAATGCTAAAATATTATAGCAATTTATGACAGATAATGTGTACAAAACTTATTTAATAGTAGGCATGGGCGGGTTTCTTGGGGCCGTTGCCCGTTATGCCATAGGTGGGTGGTTTGGAAAGCGCTGGGGGATTAGCTTTCCATGGGGAACACTTTTCATAAACGTAAGCGGATGTTTCCTTATAGCGTTTCTAATGTCAATTCTTACAGAAAGGTATATGTTTAATCCACATTGGCGGTTATTTCTTGTGGTGGGATTTCTTGGAGCATATACCACATTTTCCACCTTTGAGTATGAAACCGAGCAGTTACTAAAGGGCGGAGAGTTTCTTTACGCCACTTTAAATGTGACATTAAGTGTGGTGGTCGGATTTATTGCCCTGAAATCGGGTGAAACCCTTGCTAAATTTATATAAGGAGTGAGATGATTATAAAAGGACCGGCTAAAAAACTAACTATCTACGTGGATGAAAATGAGAAATACGGAGATAAACCCGTATATGAGACAGTGATAGAGCTTTTTTTAAAGAAAGGAATAAGCGGCGTCACTCTTTTTAAAGGCACCGCAGGTTTTGGCAGAGGAGCGGTGGTGCATTCGTCAAAAATACTTGAACTCTCTGAAAATCTACCCTTAAAAATAGAAGCAATTGATACGCAGGAGGCTATAAACACTGTGCTGCCTGATATATACCTCATTGTTGACAAAGGACTGATTGAAATCAGCGACACTGAGATAGTCAAATGGGAAAAGCGTGCCATTGCCGCTAAAATGCCGGAGGTCAAACGCAGAAGGACCCAATATGATGCAAAAATGCTTCAGATTATGATAAATGAAAATGATAAGTGGCATGGAGAGCCTATGGCCGATGCACTCTTAAAAAGGTTTGCCATGGAGGAAATTACAGGGATAACAGTTTTTAAGGGCATTACCGGATACGGTAGCCACAAGGAGGTACACAAGCACAGGTTTTTTTCGCTGGCTGAAGGACTGCCTGTGCTTCTGATTATCGTTGAAATGGAGGATAAAATAGAAAGAGCACTACAGGCGGTAGATGATATTCTCACAGAGGGGATAGTATCAGTTTGTGACGTAAATGCAATTAGATATTCAATGGAAAGCGCGTAAGGAGCAATGTTTAACAATAGCGGGATATTAGATGAACTATGCGTCCTGTATGTGGAGGATGAGGCGGCTGTAAGGCTCAACGTGGGAGAATCGTTGATGAGACTTTGCCGCAATCTTTATTTGGCGTCAAACGGTAAAGAAGGATTGGATATTTATGTCGCATACCGGCCTGACATTGTGATAACAGACATACGTATGCCGAAGATGAACGGTCTTGCCATGGCAAGGGAGATAAAAAAGCATAATCCTAAGACTCAGATAATAATCACTACTGCTTTTAGTGACACAGACATGCTTATTGAGTCTATAGAGCTTGGTGTGAATCAGTACGTGATAAAACCAATCAACGCTGAAAAACTCCTTGAGAAATTAATCCTGTGTGCAAAGGCAGTATGGACAGACAGAGCGTTTAAGGAAAGCCATGATTTATTTAAAAAACTTTCTGAGGGATCAGCTTTTGGAGTTGCACTACACAGGGAGAAATTTTTGTATGTCAATCCTGCAATGCAAAGCATAACCGGATACAAGCCCTCAGAGCTGTTAAATATGTGCTTGTGGGATGTTATGGGACAGAGGTGGAAGCAGGGGATAAAGGAACAGATGTTTTGGCGGCTCAAAGGCGTGAAGATGCCGCTTGAATATACCGAGATGGAATTAATATCAAAAGACGGAAAGACTAAATGGATAAAACTGCTTACGGATACGGTGGAATACAGGGGAGGGTTTTGCGGCCTTTTAGATATGATTGATATAACAAACGAAAAGCAATATGAAATGGATATTCTGCAGTTAAACAGGACACTTGAGGAGCGTGTAAATGAGGAAATACGAAAACGCTCAGAGCAGGAACTGCTTTTAGTGCAGCAGTCTAAGATGGCTGCAATGGGTGAGATGATAGGTGCAATTGCTCACCAGTGGAGACAGCCGCTTAATGTTATATCCCTCATAATGTATGATCTTCAGGATGCCTTTGCAGATGGCAAACTTGACTCTGACTATATGAATAAGTCAGTGGATGACTCTGTGAATCAGATAGATTTTATGTCAAAAGCAATTGAAGCTTTCAGGAATTTTCTGAAGCCATCTAAGAAAAAAGAACTTTTCAATCTCGTCCAGTCAATCAATGATACTCTCCTGCTTTTTGGAGCTATGCTAAGCACCGTTGGAATAACAGTGAATCTGAATTTTAATGAAGACGACATAATGGAGGCCGAGGGATTTGCTAACGAGTTTAAGCAGGTGATTTTTAATATAATCAATAACGCCCGTGATGCGATAGAAGGAAATCGTGCTACTACAAACGTCCGCACAAGGGGCAGGATAGATATAACCGGTTGGCGCACAGAGGACAGGGTTATCGTGGAAATAAGCGACAACGGGGGCGGCATCTCACCTGAGGCGTGTTGTAAAGTGTTTGACGCTTACTTCACAACAAAAGAAGACAAAAAGGGTACTGGCATAGGCATGTACATGTCTAAGACAATAATAGAAAGAAATATGGGCGGTAAGCTAACTGCTTCAAACAGAGGGGACGGAGCCGTCTTTACAATAGAATTAAACGCATCACAGGACGGGAGTGCTGGATAAACCGTCTTTAGCATGAGAGGTAAGAACCATCTCTTTGATTTTAGCCGTTGCCCCACGGAGTCTTCTGCTAAAGACATGGGCAAGTTTCTTAAACAGCTTCAGTGTTATAATGTCGTCGTAGCCACCCATGATGCGTTTGTCAAATTCCAGTAAAATCACATCGTCAAAAGCCTTAGCTTTGGCAGAGCGCGGCTGGCCGTCCAAAATGGCCATCTCTCCAAAGCAGCTTCCCCTTTTAAGCCTTGCAAGGGTCTCTTCACGTTTTTTACCGATTTTCTTTGAAATGCTTACAACACCATCCACTATTACGTAAAACCTGTCACCGGGCTGCCCTTCGTCAAAAATTAAATCACCCTCGGCATATTTTCTGCATTTTGAAATTCTTAAAAGAGTCATTAGCTCCTCGTCGGTGAGAAAGGAAAAAAAATCGAGGTCACGAATTTTTCTGACAGTCTTGGTTATCGCCATGGGGACACTT
The DNA here is from genome assembly GCA_015233895.1 of Nitrospirota bacterium. Taxonomy (NCBI): domain Bacteria; kingdom Pseudomonadati; phylum Nitrospirota; species Nitrospirota bacterium. The sequence continues at coordinate 84,859 of JADFXG010000012.1, forward strand.
CTGATTGCATCATCTAACGCTTTTTTTACATCTTCAATCTGATACGGGTACTGTAAAACAGCACTGACCCCCTCTTTGTACATTCTTTTGAGGTCGGAGGCCTCCATTTCAGAGTCTATAAGCAGAATGACTCTTATGTTGTAGCGTTCCCTTAGCTCTTTGAAAAAGTTCTCTTCATACGTGCTGACAGTGAAATAATCAGCCATGAGTATTTCGTAAGGTTCTTGTTTCAGAATATTAAAAACACTTAGTGGTTTTGTTACGCCAGAGACCTGAGGATAGCCCATATAGTTAAGAGTTCCCTTGGCAAAATCAAGGCCTCGCTGGTCATGAATTAACACCAGAATCTTTAATTCGCCACCCATGTGGTAATTGTAAATTATCTGAGGTTAAATGTCAAATAAGCAATTTCCGTTAAAGACAACATCTTAGCCTCTTCTCATAGCTTCAAAACAATCTACAAGACAGATTTCTTATCCTCTATGAGCTCAAGGATGGAATTAAAGGCCTCGACAAACAGGCGCACTCCGTCCTCTTCAAGCGCATTGGTAACAACATCGAGGTTGATATTTAAATCGCTCATATCGTCAAGAACTGCCGAGGCCTCATCGAGTTCCTTATCAACAGTTCTTTGCACTTTGCCATGGTCTTTAAAGGCAATCACAGTTTCATGAGGCATAGTGTTTACGGTCTGAGGGCCTATTAGTGAATCAACATAGAGACAGTCGCTGTAAGCCGGGTTTTTTGTGCTTGTGCTTGCCCAAAGGAGTCTTTGAATACGGGCACCGCGTGGTTTTAGCGCTAAAAACCTCTCCGTCGAAAACAAGGCCACCATTGACTGATAGGCGCTTTTGGCATAAGCAACCGCTGCTTTTCCCTTAAGGGATTCTATCCACTGTTTTTCGTCAGGGTTGGTGGTAGCATTAATGCGTGCGTCAAATATTTTATCAATAGCGGTGTCTATTCTGCTTATGAAAAAACTTGCAACCGATGCCGTGTTCACTATGCTGCCCCCCCTTTTTACAGACTCCTCAAGTCCCTCGATGTAGGCTATAGCAGCATCCTCGTATCGCTTGACCGAAAAAAGCAGGGTAACATTTACATTTACCCCTTGTGCCGTAAGCTCTCTTACCGCTTCAACTCCCTCTTTTGTAGCCGGCACCTTTATCATTATGTTTGGTTTGTTAATGCGTTTAAACAAATCCAGCGCCTCAGAGATTGTGGTCTGTGTGTTGCTGGCGTAATTTGGGTCAACCTCTATGCTTACGTAACCATCCAACCCTTTGCTTGCCTCATACACCGGATACAGCACAGATGCGGCATCAACGATGTCTTTAATCTCAAGGCCATAAAATACATCCTTAGGAGTAACCCCGGGCATTTTGAAAAGTTCCGCCATATGCTTGTCATACTCTTTGCCGTTCTTTATGGATTTATAAAAGATGCTCGGATTCGACGTGATTCCTAAAAGACCGTCATTATCTATCATTTCTTTCAACTTTCCAGAGCTTATAAACTCCCTGCTTATGTTATCGTACCAAAAACTCTGTCCGGCTCTTTTTAGTTCAATAAGCGGATTTTCCTTAGCCATTATAAAGACCCCCCATGTTATTTTCTAACTGTTTTTTAACATAAAACATCTGATTATTTCAATGGCTTCGATATTTTAATACGGGTTACTTTTGCTAAAATTAAAGCAACCCCATAGCCTCCTAAAATGGAAACAACCGGCATCACGGGATGCCTGAACCTGCCGTAGCCTGTTACTCCGCCTGAGAGCAACAAAAAGTACGCTAATATTAAAAACATAAAGAGGTTGGCAGGGTCGGTTTTTTTAATATTTATTGCAGCCATAGCCATAAGCAAATAATATAAAACCAGCAACAGGCCAAATAACACATTAAGAGTAAACAGAAGAGGCGCTTGAAGCAGAGCTTCTTTGAAAACCTGTAGGAAAGAGGAATCCAGCGTGCCGTCAAAAATATCCGTTTTTCCCTTATAGCTTAGCAGTTGTGCGTATTCAGTAGCACCGGGGGAAAGTAGCACTGCTGCTATACCTTTTATGTAAGTAACTGCAAATATAGCAGCGTTTTCCTCTATGACGTTGAGTGCCTCTTTGTGCATATAGGCAAGGCTGCCAATAAACCCAAGCTCTTTAACTATATGTTGGAATTTTTTTTCCTCAGCATACTGTACCTGATAGAATGGGAGTTTTTCGTTTTTTGACATTATTGACACCCTGTGGTAGAAATAGAGATTAAAGTCAGAGACTGACGAAAACTGGCTATAGCCGGTTTCTTTAAAATTTCTCAACTGCCACAGGCCAGTAAGTGAAAGTGAAATTAGGAGAAGCAGTATTGTATTTATAAATAAGCGTTTCCTTTCCTGTCGGTTTTTTAAAAATAATAAATATATTCCCAAAAATATAACCGTGGCAGTGGAAAGATAGAGCGACACAGGCCTTATGTACGAACACACCGCAACAAAGATGCCAGCGGCAACGGCATAACGCACAGATGGAGTTTTCAGAAGTTTTACAACATAAAAAAGAAACCACATCAAAGTAAAAGTAAACAGAGTTTCCGTAAGCAAAATCAATGAATAAACAATGGATAGCTGCTCAAAAGCATATAAAATGGAGGCAGCCCTGGCTGCAGTTTCATCTTCAAAGATTATAAGAGCTGTCTTAAAAACAAGATAAACTGTCAATGAACTCAACACAATTTGGATTAGTGCTGTGACAATTTCCACATGGCCGGAGATAAGCCCGGGGATAAGAAAAACCGGATAAGCCGGAGTTCTAAAGACCTCAGGGGTGAGGCCGTTAGTAAATGACCCACTGGAGAGCAATTCTCTCGCCAGTGTCAGGTAAGGGGGGGTATCGGAGCGGGTAAAAACATTTAATGACTCCGCCTTCAAACAAACAAGCAATAAAAAGCCAAGGCGTAAAAAAAACGAAAACAGCACTATACGCCATGGGGCAGCGTTTTTTAATAAACTTTCTACTATTACAGGCTTTTTCAATTAACCGAAGAGGTTGTACCAGATTATACAATATATAGCCTTGATGCCGTCTTTCCAGTTGATTTTTTTGCCCTCTGCATAGGTTCGTCCGTAGTACGATATAGGGACTTCATATATTTTGAGGTTCTTTTTAGCAATCTTTGCGGTAAATTCAGGTTCAAACCCAAAACGGTTTTCGACAAGATTTATGCCGACAAGGACTTCTCTGTTAAATACCTTATAGCAGGTTTCCATGTCAGTCAGGTTAATGTTTGTAAGCATATTTGAAAGTGTGGTAAGAGCCCTGTTACCTATATAGTGCCAGTAGTAGAGCACCCTGTGCGGGCCTCCCAAAAACCTTGAGCCATAAACAACGTCAGCAACACCCTGCTCTATAGGGCTAAGAAGTTTCTGGTACTCATTGGGGTCATATTCCATGTCGGCATCCTGAATTATTATCACATCTCCGGTTGAGGCAGCAAACCCTGTGCGAAGAGCGGCTCCTTTTCCTAAATTCCGATTGTGATATATTACCTTCAAAGAGCCGGTTGCGCCTGATTTATTTTCAGCCTGTTTTAAATATTCCCTTGAACCGTCCATTGAGTAATCATCAACTATGATTATTTCTCTTTCATTATTTCCAATGGGGGCATTTCCAACACGTCTTATTATCTCTTCTATTGTGTTTTTCTCGTTATATATAGGTATTACTATAGATATCTTCAACTAAACCTCCTTAAAACTCACTACCCTGTCACCTGCGGCTTTAGTGGCGACAATAATTATAATAAAATTACTCTGTAAAAGGTCAATAATTCTTTAGTTTGTCGAGTTATTTATTTTGGGTGCCGGGTTTTCATAGTACCTCATCACATAGAGATAAAACTTTTCGCTCTTTACCACACTTTTTGTAAACTGCTTAAGCGGAATCAATCCATATTGTTGAATTTCATAATTTTTTACAGGACTGTTAAATACAAGTAAAACATCAGACTTCACTGAATTCATATATTTCTCAGTGGCCTTTAGCACATCTACTGACTCAGTTCTGTGTTGTGCTTTCCACACGGTAAAGGTACCTGTTCTATCCGTTACCGGGGAGTAAAAAGGTCTGTCAAGATATGCCATAACACCTGTTGCTGCAAAATCCCAGAAACCTGAAACCGGCATGTTTTGCCAATTGTTTTGCTTTATATAGTTTGCAGTTTCCCTGCTTTCTGAAAATTGGTATATGTAATCAAGGGTATTTGCTGTTAATGCAGCAATTACTCCTGCTGAAAAGATCAGAGTTAACAATCGATCTCTGTTTCTCTCAAAAAAAATAAAAAAATTATTTAAAAAAGGATTTATAAATTCTTCTGCCTGGTAGTATTTTGAAATCCACACAGCCGCAACAAAAGCAAAATAGTAATGCCCCTTGTGGCGTAATGAACCCTCAAAGAAAATATAACAAAATGAAGTAACCCCTAAGACACTGCTAATGTAAAAAAGAGCAGGGATTTTTCTCCTGAAAACAATACAAAATGTAAACAAAAGCAAACCCAACGAGATAATCAGTCTTATCATATATCGCATCTCTTTTTCCACAGGCAAATAACTCAGAAAATTCGTAAGCCAAAAAACCATTTCAAATCGTGGCACAGGCACAAAGACATTCCATATCTCTGAAATCTGGTCTGCTATTTTTTCTGGTATGTTAGAAGCAAAGATGACAGGATGATACCAGTAGGAATCAGAGGGAGGTTTTGTCAGAATTATCGAAACAGCAAGGCCTGCAGCAAAAATTAAAATTGATGTGTAAAACTGCCATGATTTATAAAGGGTGAAATTCTTTAAAAGAATGGGTTCAAAATAAGCAGTAATAGCAAGGGCTATTGCCAAGACCATTGACATTGCGTTACATTGGCACATTAGAAATAAAACAGCAGAAAGTAATATATAATTTCTGTGTTTCGAATCTTTCAAGAAATATACAATAAAAAGAAAAAGAAATAAAATCCCAAGAGCATAGTCTCTGCTGATAACAGCATATTCAAAAAAAGGAAAGTAGCCGAAAATGAATAGCCCTCGTAGTAGCTTGTTAAAAGGAGCAAATCTTAGAAATATAAATGCAGAGGCTGTGGCAATAACAATATGAGCCATCTGCATAGCAACCGGATTTCTCGTTATTTTAGTTATTGGAAATAGGATTAAGTGCCATAGCATGGGATGTCCCTGATAGCGTATATTTTTAAAAAGCTCGTGCAAAGAGCCTGCGTCCCTGGCCATCACCCATGCCTCAAGCTCATCCCGCCACATCTCATGGTGAAAAATATTAAAGAGGGTTAAAATAAAGAAAGCAAGGGTAAACATATAGACAAATTTTAAATCGTTATCAGGGACAGCCATACTTTTTTGATTAGAGATCATAGGGGTTCATACCTCATCAAATAGAGATAAAACTTTTCGCTCATCACAATGCTCTGTGTAAAATATTTAATTGGAATCAGTCGGTATCGTCTGATTTCCTGGAAACTTACCGGTTTATTAAACACAAGTAACACATCGGTTTTAACGGTATTTTTATACATTAAAGTGGCTCTCAGTGCATTTTCGTTGACATTTGTTTTTGATTTCCACACGGTGAAAGTGCCTGTTCTGTCAGCCACAGGATAATAAAACGGTCTGTCAAGATATCCTGACACGCCGCTTGCCGCAAAATCCCAATGGCCAGAAACCGGCATATTTTGCCAATTGTTTTGCCTGATAAACGCTGCTGCGTCTTTAGCCTCCGAGAAAGGATATATGTAACCAAGAGTATTGGCTATCAGAGCGCCAAGTACCGCTGCTGAAAATATCAGAGTCAAAAAGCGGTCTTTATTCCTCTCAAAAAAGCTGAAAAACGCATTGTATGAAGGTTTTGAGAATTCCACTAAAGGATAGTAACTGCTAATCCAAAGAGCCGCTACAGAGGCAAAATAATAGTGCCCTCTGTGCCGAAGCGATCCCTCATAGAAAACATAACCAAAGGCCGTAATGCCAGTTATTGCTACCATATAGTAAAACGCGGGGATTTTCCTTCTGAACACTATGCAAAGTGTAAACAATAACAAACCTAACGCTGCAAACAGTCTTAGAACATATCTCAGTTCTCTTTGTACCGGCAAGTAACTTAACACATTAGTCTCCCAAAAGTTCAGCTCTATCCTGGGTATTGGAATAAAAACATTCCATATTTCAGAAATCTGATCCTCTATTCTTGACGGTATGTCAGAGGTAATAATGACCGAATGATACCAGTATGAGTCAGCCGGAGGCTTCATTTGTAATATTGAAAGAACAAGACCTGCCGTAAATATTAAAAATGATGCATAAAACCGCCATGATTTATAAAAAGTAAATTCCTTAAAAAAACAAA